>JADHOA010000262.1 GCA_016779185.1 Rubripirellula sp. | reverse complement strand
CGCGAGTCGAGGATGACGTTTTCTCCACTTTTCGAGCGACTCCCATCGACTCGGCTCGGGCACGTGAATCAAGGGCTGGTGGTTGAGGACAGACCTTAGATCCTCCGAAAATTGCTCAGCACTCTCGTACCGAGCAACGGGGTTAAATGCCATCGATTTTAAAATCACTGCCTGTAAACCATACGAGAGTCGCAGTTGACTGTCTGCTAACGAACTTCTTAGCTGCTGCTGAAGGTCGATGGTTCCCTGCGCCGGTTTCTGTCCGGTGAGCATTTCGAACAGCACGGCACCGAGGGAATAGATATCGACGCTGCTCTTTGGCTGACATGATTCGTTACAGAGCAGCGCCTCTCGCTGCTCAGGTGCCATATAGGCGGGCGTCCCTCCGACAAGCTGGTCCGTCGACGGTTCTTGATGCTTGCACGACTCCTCCTGCTGAGAAACGTTAAAGTCAAGCAGTCGTACTTGTCCGTCATAACCAAGAAGAACATTCGCTGGCTTGACATCAAAATGTACCACTCCACAGCAATGCACGTGGTGCAAGGCATCAGCGAGTTGTATTCCGAACCATAAAACAACTTGCGTGTAATCAAATTGGCCAAGTTTCCTGGATGCTTCGTTTAACAAGTCGTGATTCGCTGGTAGTTCTCTCACCGCTTGCTTGAAAGCCTGCGTTCGTGCTTGACCTTCCTGAGTAAGATTATCAACCTCACCATCATCAAACGTTGAAACCAAATTTGGCGAGCTTGAATCAGAAGGCGCTGAACCAGACTCAATCAATTCTTGCTCGGCTTCTTGATTCAGCGAGAGCCCCGTTTGACCAGACTTGATCCAAGTGGAAATGAGTGACTGCCGTTCTTGAAGACGAGATACGATCGTCTGGCCACTGATCACGGTATCCAAAAATTGCTCGCGGACGGCGACTAAACCTTTGAACCGGGCTCGCAGGCTGAAAAACCGACTGTTTACCCGTGTTTCCGTTGCACTCGACCTCGACGGTGTGCGAAACTCTTTTTCCATCAGGTCGGCGAGTGTCGTGCTACCGACATATGGCATACACACACCGTACAAGCCGTTGAGATGATGAACCGAATAAATCGGAACAACTCCTGAATGCTGAATCCGTGCCAGAAGTGCTGACTCCGAAGTCTGGCGCGCCGTTAGTTTGAGAGCCACAAGGCGATTGGACATCGAGCTTTGCTTGGCGAGAAAAACCCTGGCGATTGATCCCTCACCCAGAATGCCAATCAACTTAAAACCATTCCAAAAGCTACCAACATCGGGAAACGTAGGCACCAATCCTCCCGACTGCATTAAAGCCTCCATGAGTCGTTGATGTTCGAATTTCAACAATTCGACACCATGCTCGGAAATGTTAACATTCGATATTTTCGAACACGCATCCATTACCGAGACCGGGCGACCCGCTTCAAATTGAAACTCCATCCAAACGCGGAGTAACTCCACCGCAATTTCAGACTGCTGATCTGAAGTAAAAACCTGCGCACCCTTGCTAGTCCGCCACTCTTGAAACAGTGTGTCAACATCAACCGTGGCACGTGACGCACGGTCTTCAAAGCGTTCAATGACCTCTTCTGTTGCTGCGAGAAAGTCGCCGGACTCGAGGGAGTTCATTGCCAATCCTCCGACCGCCTCGTCATCTCCGCACGGAAATTTTGCAGCACACGCTCGACAGTGCGTTTTGCGCGAGTGGTCATTTCCGAAATCTGCGCTACCTCGAATCCCTCGATTCGGAGTGCGATGATCCGTCTTGCCGATTCAGGTAACTCGGAAATGATTTCTTTGATCGACAGTTCTAGGATCGCCCTAGAAAACTCATCGCGTGACTGCAGGCCAATGGCATCATCAGCCGCGAGAGACGAAGAACTGCAGATATTTCGCTTAGCGGCACGATGAAATTTTCCAACGGAGCGGACTTTATTCAACGATATGACTAAAAGAAGTTTCCAAAGCTCCTCACCCTCGGGAACCTGGTACTGACCTTCTGACGTACGACGAAAGAATGTCCGAAAAACAGACTGAACAACATCTTCTGGGTCCAACCGCGACGACAGCGCATCGGACATATTGCGTTCAGTGGAACGCAGAAGACGTTCCGAGTATTTAAGATACAGTCGAAGCGCAGCGTCGTCGTCCCCATCCTTTCGAATGCGGCGTACAAGCGTTTGATCTGAATCCCCCCCGTGCAATGGAATTAAATCCAATGCACTCATTTTTGCTTCCACCTAAAAAGCAGCATCTATGCCCGTGTGACACAGCAGCATAATCGTCAAAATCGTCAAATCCAAACCTGAAAGTCTTGTTTTTGAAGAGTAATCCAAATTTCACGTAATCGATCGTGTACCAGCACGATGATGGACAAGTCCGCCTTTTTGACAACGCTCCATCAGGGGCCAGCAGAAAATACCGCGAAGCTGGTTGTAACTTGTGTCGCAAACACCCCGAAAAACCGAGGATACCGCGACTCAAGCCTCCAACCAGCATTCGCGGCAACAGCGCCCCGCCGATTGAATCATCGTTACCAAAAAACATCTGCGCGAAGTGCAGATCAACAATCAATGGGTCACCACTCGATGCCAAGACCCAGTGGCCAATTTACCGGATACTTACCGAGTCGATTTTCGGATGCTTTTCCAAGTGTTCCAATAATCCATGTTCAATCAATCTGTCATAAACAGAACCAGAAAAACAGAATCGCCAATCTGGATCGAATCACCCTGTTTCTGTACGGGAAAATCATCGCAAAGGAATCACTCACCCGAGGTTCACGGAACCGTTGAAAGCCCGAGTCTCTCCCTAGCCTCTTGGACGGCCTCACCGCGAAACGCTTACACCACTCACTCCGAATCATCCTCCACCGACTTACCGTGATCACTCCCCATTTAGGATGTGAAAGCTCCGTCAAGTTACTCGTCTGCCTCAGGAGCGAGAAAGGAGACGGTGAACCGCCAAAATTTTTTGGTGTTTTTGTCTGTCAAGAAAGAAAAAGTGGCCACCGATATAGATGCCGCCAGTCACTTGGAATCGGATTGTCGCACGGGTAATCGACCTACCGTCAGTCAACTTCTCTCGCCATCAACTCGATCCCAGTCAATGAAATCGGTTCAACTGACACAGAAACTCGCTCGACTGATGATGTATCTCAGTTCCCTACCTCAACGCTTCAAAGAGGAAAAGAAATCGATCGAGGCGGACCGACCGGTGATCCAATCGTCTGATCGATCACTTTGAATCACAGCGTTGCGAAAATCCGAGGAACGCTGACCGATCAAACCGCTCTGGTCAATGGCACGCCGGAAACTCACTGACTGGCAAATTAAATATTGGCAAATTAAACACTGACCGATCACCCGAATCCAGTCGCTAACGCACGACAGAGACGTGCGTTCGATGATCAAATGGACCGATGAACGATCCAATCACGGACCGATCACTCTTGGGTAGACTAACGATCAGATGACGTAAAATCTTGGAAACGACTTTTCTCGTCCATCCTCTCGAAATAGCCTCCAACAATTTGGCTAGCACCGTTGCCGAGCATCATGCTCATGAAACGATTCGTCGGTTGCTTAAATTGTTCACGCAACTCATCGACCCCGGGCTGAAAACCATCCGCTTGGAGAACGTAAACCATCCTGCCCGACTGGTCCGTTGCCACAGAAACGGTCCCTGCATCGTTGGTAAATACAGCCTTCATGAAGTCAGCTCCGGCTAATTCGATCCCCGGAACCACTCCCAACGACGCGCCAGAAAAACCGAACGAAGTCATCCATGTAAACGGTCCAAGACCTTCCTGAAGCGCATCCACCTTATCAGCGGGAATAAGATCCTTGAGTTCGACGCTCTCGCTAGCTTTCGCTTGTTCAGCCATCGCCTGTGCAGCCTGAACCGCAAGCTTCCGAGCTTCGCGAACGCGAATCGCCATGACCACTTCATCTCGAACCTCATCGAGTTCAGGGGTGTAGGCAGCTGTTTCCTCGATTTTCCATGCGAGATACTGACGCATCGTTCGTGGGTCAGTCGTCTCAATGGATGCAAACAACGGAAGTGACGGCTCGCGTGACTGAGCACTGGTTGAACCGTACGCCATTTGAACAAAATTGGAGGTTTGCCCCATCTGTAGGCTATCCATCGAAACCGACTGAGCGATCGGCTCATCGGAAATTGTGACTGCCGAATAAGGCCCGATCACCTCGTGCTGCAGCCCAAGCTCCGCTGCAAGCTCGGCAAGATTTGGACGCTGGGGTGCTTTCTTTCCGGTATCACCTTGGATACTGAGGCTATTTTCATACATCGCGTTTTCACTGAAAAAACGTTTCATCTGACCGTTGACGCTCTTGATCGCGTTGGCCATTCGGATTTGGGCGGTGGCCCGAACCATATCTGCGGCAACCTCATCGCGAACCTTTTCAAATGACTCCACCGTCTCCGCGGCCTCCTCGACGGTTGGTTCTGCTGACCCTGGGTCCTGGTCCGCTGCCTCTGGCTGCTCGCTGGCCGTAGGTGCTGCATTAGCCTGAGGTTCGGTCGGGGCGGCAGCTGTCGAATCACCTACTTGTTCCTGATTCTCAGAAGCCTGCGACTCTGTGGTCTGAGCATCTTGCTGCGTGAGTGAGACAAGTCGAACCGACGATTCTTGGAGTAGAGATGATTGGCTTTGTTCCCCAGGAGCACTGGTTTGCTCTGAGGTCTCCTCCACGATTTCCGTTGCGGTTTCCTCTGCCGATTGATCCACCGCTTCGCTGGAAACGGTATCAGCCTCGGTGCTGGGCTCCCCACTCTCGGAAGAATCAGATGCTTCAGCAGCCTCTGTCGCGGCGGCTTCCTCCGCTGGGCTGTCATCAACACTCGGCGAGGTGACTCCTTCGGTCGCATCCGAATCGTCAACCGTTTCCGAGTCGGATATGGAAACCTCGTCAGCAGGGATCAAGAAATCGCCGCCTTTGATTCGTCGGTCGTATTCGGACCTAATTTGCTCCTCCGATAACTTGGCCACCTCTGCATCAACGAAGCTCTGTAAGTCGCCGGAAACGTACTCAGTCTTGGCGACGTATTGGCGATGAAACCCTGGTTCTGCCGAAAACTCGCTCGGATCGCGATCTTTCCCCTCGTCATAGACCGCCTTAATCTCGATCTCACTGGGACTCTCTTTTGTCTGCGGGAGGTAGTCGTCAACAGAGATCCCGTAGGCCGACACGATCGCACTACGATTGAGCTTTAAGAAGTTTTCCCAATGCTCTTCGGGTGTAAGCAGCGGTCCCGACATCGGTGACTGACCAAGAAAAAGACCCGAAACACCGCGTTGCTCATAGAGTTGCGCGAGCAAATGGGTGCGCAGTTGCTCGTAAAGATGTGGCTGCCCCATTCGATTTTGAGTCGTTTGCATGAGCTTCGAGATAATATCGCGATCAGTAAACTGCCCATCGGTGTACTGCTGGAGCCAAACCTTCAACGCATTATCGTCGAGATTGAAACCGTCTTCCTCGGCGAGTGCCGCCAGCATCAGAGACCGAATCGATCCCATTTGGCTCGGCATCTCGTTAATACCGACCGACGTGACTCGCTGGTTTTGATCATCAAATGCAAAACCCGCCGTTTGAGGGACGCCACCGCGACTGATGGTTTCTTGGGCCAACTCAACTAAAAAACGTACCGTCGATTGATGGTTTCTCGTGAAATAGTCGACTCGCCCGCGAGTGAGCTCATGCCCTGAATAAGTTGCAACAACGTCACTCCCAACCGCACCCGAACTGCGTCGCATGTAGGTATCGAGCACTGGAAGTGCGACAAAGGCGAAAAGAGCCAGACCGGTGAGCAAAACCATTAGGGGCTTTAAGTTGCGTCGAAATAGCTCAAAAGGACTACTATTCATATTTCCCGATAACTTTTACGAAATGTTTTGCGGGCATCTTTTGCCCGAAAAAAAAGACCGAAAACTTCGATTCCCGCAGTGAATCAGCGTAAAACACCTCACCCACTGCCAATTGCCTGATGGCCCGATCATACCGATACCTCGTTCCCACATCCGAAAGAGTCGTCTTGACAAGATGGCCATTCCGACCAAATCTCTCTTGCAATTGAGCCGACCAGACTGCAATCACCACGCGGTTGCTTAGGCCCTAGTCGTCACGACTGGCAAAATCCTATCGGTTTTCTACCAACCACGAAATTCTTTGCGGGAGCGAGTCACACAGTGTAGCGTGAACCGCGAAGTAGAAAGCGTATCGCCCGTTGAATTAAAGGGTCAAGGTGAGATTTAATCGATCGTGAAACAACCGTACAAAAACCACTACCCTCGGCACCTACGGCCGCAGACGCATCCATCCAAAGAACTGTAGCCCCCTAACCCACCCAAACTGACTCCAAATAGTTTGACTTGAATGGCAAAGAGCAACGGAAAGC
>JADHOA010000261.1 GCA_016779185.1 Rubripirellula sp. | reverse complement strand
ACGCAGAATACGCTCTGATCACCTCGCAGCACTTAGTGAGGAATCTATCGGTCGGTTAACGCAATGTCAAATGAGAGCAACAGGATTTTCTGTGAGTGCAAATCCAAAAAGGGCGGGATTTAAAGGGTATTACCGTTGCTAAAAATAACCGTCTGCTGAAAAAGTATCGGCTCGATCGAAAACCTCATCCACCAGAAAGCAACACCACCCACAGGGAGGGCACGCACACGCAAGAAATATGAATGTCGCGACTCGCCCCGGAGAGTAATCAGAATCAATTTTAAAAAGGGTTTTTGAGCCGATCGATTTGAATATCAGCGACAAAGCCTCTCTTGCTAAGATTTCGTAGCAGAAGCTATTGATTGTTGAAATGCTTGAGCCTTCCCTGCTTCAAGTCCATCTCACTCCAATCCACGACTCATTACCTCGGTTGGCTTTTTATTTTCAAGCCAACGTCGAGAAAGTATCACGTTTTTGTGTCCAAGCTAACATGTCCAACTGCATGATCGTCCTCCCAGCGAGATTGGCATCAACCCGGCTCCCTGAAAAGCTACTGCAAAAAGCTAACGGAAAGTCGATCCTCAGGCATACCTACGAGGCAGCTAGTCTCTCGAAGTTATCGGATCGGGTCTTGGTCGCTGTCGACGATGAGAAACTCGCTAATGAAGTTGAGAGTTTTTGCGGCTCGTGGCAATTCACCTCCACAGAATGCCAGAGTGGGACAGATCGAGTTGCTGAAATTGCTTCGAGCTTCCCAGAAATTGATCTTTTTGTGAACGTTCAATCGGATGAACCAGAGATTTCCGGTCAAACAATCGATGCAGTGATTCGTTCATTGAAGAATTGCCCCGAAGCTGATATTGCGACGGCAGGAACCCCGATCAGACATCTTGAGGAATTACACGATCCATCCCGAGTCAAAATTGTTCTCGGGAATGTAATGCCGCAGCAAACCGACTTATCGTCGAATCAAGTCGATCCATCCTTGCCCAAGCTAGAGGGGTTAGCCATTGAAGGACGAGGGCAGGGCAGGGCGATCTACTTTAGTCGATCGCCTGTACCGCATTTGCGAGACGGGGTTACCGAACAAGACTTCCAGAGAACTCCACCCATCTTTTGGCATCACATTGGAATCTACGCCTATCGAAGAGACTTTTTAATGTGGTTCGCCAAAACACAAGCATCCACCCTCGAGCAACTTGAAAAACTAGAGCAGTTACGTGCAATTGAGGCGGGAAAAGTAGTCCAAGTCGTAGAAGTGGAGCATGCAGCAGCTGGCATCGATACACAAAAAGATCTGGACAACTTTCGTGCAAGGCTCGCTAGAATGTCCTAAACGAGCCATATTCACCCCCGATTGGTGCAGCTATTCATAAAATTCAAAAAAGATGGTCATCCCTCGCGACGATTAAAATCCCGAAAATCAAGCCTTCACGAGTATTTCCAGCTCGGACACACCGAAGATTTGCTAAACCTGAAGCCTTCCCCAATCAGGTGTCCATGGTATGATTCGTTCCCATGACCAAACACATTTTTGTAACGGGCGGCGTGGTAAGTTCTCTCGGCAAAGGCCTAACTAGCGCCTCGATCGGGATGCTCTTGGAGCAGCGCGGACTTCGAGTACGGATGCAAAAACTGGATCCGTACATCAATGTAGATCCAGGGACAATGAGCCCGTATCAGCACGGAGAGGTTTACGTCCTTGATGACGGAAGCGAAACCGACCTCGACCTCGGACATTATGAACGCTTCACCTCTGGCGTTCTTACCAGAGATTGCAATTACACGACTGGACAAATCTACCAGTCTGTTATCGACAAAGAGAGGAATGGCCTATTCCTTGGCAAGACGGTTCAGGTCATCCCTCACATCACCAACGAAATAAAGTCCGTCATCAAAAGAATGGGTGGCGAGGACGTGGATGTTGTCATCACTGAAATTGGTGGAACCGTCGGTGATATTGAGAGCTTGCCGTTTCTCGAAGCCATACGACAGTTCTCAATTGATGTAGGACGTGAGAACTGCCTTTACTTGCACCTCACGCTTGTCCCCTACCTCAAAGCCGCGGATGAACTAAAAACCAAACCGACTCAACATTCAGTTGGACAATTGCGTGAAATTGGTATCCAGCCGGACATCCTCGTCTGCCGTTGCGAGCATTCGATTAGTCGTGAAGATCGCGAGAAAATCGCGTTATTCTGCAATGTTTCTACCGAGGCCGTTATCGAAGAGAAGGACAAGGATTTCTCAATCTATGAAGTTCCCCTGTCGTTAGTTGATAACAAACTGGATCAGCTTATTGTCGACAAACTCGGACTGTCCAAGGCGTCCAGAGAACTCGATATCACACCATGGACCAATTTGATTCATCGTCTTCGGAATCCACGACACGAAATATCAATTGCTGTGGTAGGCAAGTACGCAGAACACAAAGATGCCTACAAGTCGATCTACGAGTCGATTGATCATGCCGGCATCGCGAACGAAGCTCAAATTCGAATCGGCCGCATTCAAGCCGCGGATATTGAACGAGAGGGTGCAGAGAGACTGCTCAGCGGCTACCACGGCATCCTTATACCTGGTGGATTCGGTGAGCGCGGCATCGAAGGTAAGGTTGAAGCGATCAAGTTCGCGAGAGAGCGTGGGATCCCGTTCTTCGGTATCTGCTTGGGGATGCAATGTGCTGTCATCGAATACGGAAGGCATGTCCTAGGTCTTACCGGCGCGCACTCGAGCGAGTTTGACAAAGACACCCCACACCCAGTGATCTGCTTGTTGGACGAGCAACAAAACATCACACAAATGGGCGGCACAATGCGGCTAGGAAGTCAACCAGCCAAACTACTTGCATCCAGCCAGGCATCGGCAGCCTATGGGTGTGAATTGATTGAAGAGCGTCATCGCCATCGTTATGAATTCAATAACGATTACCGCCATCAATTTGAGGAAGGTGGAATGGTATTCTCGGGAACACGCCCCGACGGTGGCCTTGTCGAGATTATTGAAGTCCCCAGTCATCCGTGGTTCCTAGCTGTACAATTCCATCCAGAGTTTAAAAGCAAACCATTACAATCACACCCACTTTTTTCTGGATTCATCGAAGCCTCAATCAAAAAACACCAGCAAAAAAGTTCATCTTAGTTCTCCTCAATCAACTAAAATTTTCTCACCAATCAGAAATGCGGTTCTTGTTCAAAACAAGGTTTTGGTATGTCAGAATTAGATAACGAGAAACCCGAGCAAAACGAGGCCGATACAGAGATAGTTGAGCCCGCGGAATCAAGTGCGGACGCAAGTAGCGATTCAACAGCCAAAGACTCAACTCCGCCTCCAGCCTCCTTTGAGATGCTAGTCTCCATGCTGTTCAGCCAAGCAATGGCCATGCTCGGGCATTTCCCTGATCCTCAAACAGGAAAAACCACAACCAACAAGCCCTATGCGAAATACACCATCGACACGCTTGATATTCTCAGCCAAAAAACAGCGGGCAATCTCAGCGAAGATGAATCCAAGATGTTATCGCAAACCTTACACGCGCTCCGCATGGCCTACATTGAGGTGAAATAAAAACAGAATGGCTTAGAACCGCGGAGCAGACTAATTAAACTTGGGTCTGACGAAGGTAATTTGCAACGTCATCGATGATCGCATCAAGATCTCGCTTAGCTTCAAATCCTATGGTTTGTTGAATCCTAGTGAGATCAGGAACCCTTCGTCGGATGTCTTCGAACGAACTATCGTAGGCATCAGCATAGCTTTGATACTGAATCTTTGAGGATGACCCCACGCGGTCAATCACTCTCTTTGCCAAGTCCAAGATCGTGATGTCCTGATCACTCCCGATGTTGAAGACACGCCCGTAGGCTTTAGGGGTTTCGACAAGAGTCACCACCGCATCGATTACATCACTTACATGAGCGAAGCATCTCGCTTGACATCCATCATCGTGTACGACCAACGGCATCCCCTTTAATGCAGCATCAACAAATCGAGGTAACACCATTCCGTATGCACCTGTTTGCCTTGGCCCTACGACGTTGAAGAATCGTCCAACAACAATCGGCAAACCCTTTTCTTTATGGAAGGCAAGAGCTAGAAATTCATCGATAGCTTTCGAAACCCCATAGCTCCAACGCGGCTTTGTTGTAGCTCCAAAAACCAAATCATCTTCTTCGCACCAAACTTCTTTCGGGTTCTTCCCATAAACCTCGCTAGTGCTTGCGAAAAAACATGGGACCGCCTCTCCCTGCTTCAGTCGATCACCCAATTGATTCAAGATTAATTGGGTTGGATATACATTCCTTTCGATTGTTTGAATCGGTTGTTTTGCAATGAGTGCAACACCGACGGCTGCTGCAAGGTGATAAACTCGGTCGGCTCTCCCGACGACATCCGACACAAGATCTCTGTCATCAATCGAAGCCTCAATGTATTCAAGATTCGAGTTACCTTTAATTGGTGCTAGATTCGCGGCGGCCCCGGTCGATAAGTCGTCTACAACAATCACCTTTTCGCCGCGACTCAATAGCTGCTCAGCGAGATGTGAGCCGATGAATCCCGCTCCACCAGTAATTAGCGATGTTATCGACACGTGCTGCACTACTCAAAAATAGGGAATGATCTTCGTGATAGCTTACAAGAACTTCGACTTAGGTTTTCTGACAGGCACTACTAACCTAAATTCCATCGGGAATTTCGAGCTGTTGCGATAGTAATACCATCTACGAGCTGAACAACCTGAAAGTTCAACCACCACCACTTCAACACAGGGTATTTAGGCAATCTCTAAGGGCAACGGTGGTTCGTTGATTCCAGTCGAACTTTCGACCAAACAACACGGTGGTTAGACTGATAGAGTGTGGAAAGCCTTCGTGTCTGCTTAAATTTTGGGACAAATAGAGAATTGGCTCAGCCGTTCTACAAGGTAATTGGAGTGCCATTGTGACCATCAGATCCACGACCAGATTAACTCAACAGCATTCGGTCGTTACGCTACAGAACAGCTTAGTCACATTCAAAACGATTCTCGTCGTATTTTTTTCTTTTTGCTGCGGAAGCCCGCAGTCCTTCGCATCTCAAAAACCAGATCCATCTGCGAACTCCCCCAAGGAAACTCAGACGTCTGAAACAACCAATCCTAAAGCGGAGTCCCTCTACACGGATGCGGCTAATTTTCAGCGTGGGGGAGCCTATGCCATAGCGATCGAGAACTGGGAATCGTTTCTTAAACAATTTCCGAATCACTCGCTGGCCGCTAACGCGTCTTATTACCTTGGCATCTGCCAGATGCAGAAAAATGAAGCGGATTACGAATCAGCGGTGGTCGCTTTTGAGGCGTCACTAAAAGACACTGAATTTAAATTAAGAAGTGAGACGTTAACGAATCTTGCTTGGTGCCTTTATCAGTCAGCGATCACAACTCCCAATGTGAATGTGGAGCGACTCAAACAATCACTGATTTATCTTGACCAAGTCTTGAATGAAACTAACAACTCCACGCTTGTTGGACAGGCGATGTTCTACAGTGGAGAAATCTCCTATCGACTTGGATTGCACGAGAATTCGATTCAATTCTTCGATAGGTTCCTCGAATCTCAACCTGATTCCTCATCCTTGTGGTTTGACAGCCTTTATGGCAAGGGAGTCGCACAAGAAGAATCGCAACTCAATTCATCGGCGATCAAAACCTATCAACAATTACTAAGCAGCTGCAAAGACAATCGATTGATCAATGATGTCAGAATCCGACTAGGAGATCTTCTTTTACTAGAGGGTGACTTTAAAAGCGCAGCCGATCAGTTTCGCCTTGCTAAAGAATCTGCATCGATCCCCACGGATCGATCTTATGCACTTTTCCGGGAAGCGTTCTCCTTAGTGCAACTAAATCAATTTGAGCTCGCGTCTCAAAAATATCAAGAACTGCTCCAACAGTATCCAGATTCAGAGCTCGCCACGCCGTCGCAACTTGCGAACGCCCAGAGTCTGTATCGCTCGGGCAAAATGGATTTCGCTGAAGTCGAATTCCGTAAACTTTGCTCAAAAGAGGATCTGATCGTTGCTACGGAATCTACTCATTGGCTAGCACGGATAAAGATGAGCCAAAGTCGTTATAGCGAAGCAGTGAAAACAATTAACCAACTATTGGAAAGGGGAGCGGAGGGTGACTTTGCCGTTCCTGTTCAAATGGACCTTGCCGAAGCATTGGCAGCGGGAAATTCAACAGAGGATAAAATTGCATCGCAGCAATTATTCACGAAAATTTATCGACAGAATTCAACTCACCCACTTGCTGCAGATGCACTCTTTAACGCTGCGGTGCTCGCGTACCAAATAAAAAAATTCAATGACGCTTTATCTTTGTCAAATGAATTCCTCAGCAATTTTACATCAAGCAACCTTCGAACCGAAATACTCAACATCAAGGCAGAAAGCCTG
>JADHOA010000260.1 GCA_016779185.1 Rubripirellula sp. | reverse complement strand
TGACCGTGTTGTCGAACATGGTGCCGTCGCCCTCGGGAACCGCTTTGAGTCGTTTGACAATCGAATCCATCAACAGCATGTGCTGGTTGCGTATCTTCTTACGAACCTCCGTGGCGTCAAACCGACCAACCGGTTTTCCGTGACCAACATCATGCTGGTTAACCTTTTCGCCTTCGATATCGGGTAGGCCAGAGTAGGGTGTGCCAAGTTCATCAAGCGTGAAGGCGACCACATTAGTCATGCCGGAGATCAAGGTGGAGAGAAGGATCTCTGTTAGTCCCTGCTGTCGATCGACGGTCGAGAGATCATCGGCTAAATATTTAGGATCCAGCTGCGGAAGGTTCGCGAGAATTTGATCGCTCATCGCTTCGACTCTGCCGTCGCGCTTGCGTATCGCTTGCAATGCATCGGAGTAGTTAGAGACCTTGCTGCGTTCAAGTCCGACAAGGCCTTGCTGACGATCCTCTTCGTTGATGGCGACAAACTCAAGTAGTTGCCGATCGAGTTGGTACTGAGTTTTTGCGGCATTTTCCGTTGAGACGGATTTGAAAAGTTCCTTGAGTGCCGTTTTGGGCGAGCCGAAAGCATAGTTGGGTTGCTGGGGACCTCGCGCTGAAAATCCTTTTTCGATGCCGTTGATATTACCCCTCGCATTGCCGCCACCGGTCGGGAAACATGCTAACTCGATGTGCCCAAACGGCGATGGGAATAAGTTAGCGAGCTCAAAGTCAACCGTCGCCCACTTGATCGAACTCAGTCGCTCGTTTGCCTTGTAGACTCCGAGTGAGGAACACCAAGTGTGGTGGCCGGTCGTGCACATCTTTCCTGAAAGGCCTTGTAGGATGGTTGTGTGCGCGGTGTGCTCTGCGATAGGGCTCATCCATTCCGGTAGATCCTGTCCATCGAGGTCGGCGACAAACGACTGCTTCTGTCGCTCCGCGTTCTTTTGCTCGTCGTTAAAAGTCGGTGGTACCAGCGATCCAGGAATGAGTCCGTTTCCTTTATGGAGGAAGATGAATCTGGTGGGCGTGCTGTTAGATGTATGGTTTGCAAACAGATTGGGACGCATCCATGTCAATCCACGCGATCCAGCCGCGACACCACTGACCGAGCTGGTTCCGAGAATGGCTGCTTTAAGAAAGTTTCGTCGACTGCTCATCGTAGGTATATTCTGCTTCTAATTTAGTGGCTCGGATGAATGTCCCGTCATCGAATCGCGTTGGGAAACGTTAACGACATTTTTCGAGGCGATTGTTTGGCCGCTGTCAGTGAGTTTACGGTATCGGAACGAGTCCGAGGATAGCAGCGAGATGACGACCGCTTTGAAGCTGCCGCCGCTGGCGAGATAGGCGTTGTCCGCATGAATCAGCGTTTGTGAGTCGGACAGCATTTCGTTTCTTCCCATGAAAAATCGGAATGCGTACCGGATGATCGATTGTCTAACGCGAGAAGACGCGGCAAGTCGATCAATCAGTTCGTAAACATCCGAGACTTCTCCATCAAGCTTCACGTCACCTGTTCCAATCAGAGCGCCACGTGTATTGACGGGTTTCGTCTCGTAAAGGTCTGCTTCGTTACCCGGCATCACCTGAATGAGACTCTCTTGATGTTCGAGCGACTCTTTGGTGCGGTAACGTCCAAAATCATCAAAGCATTCGAAAGGCATCCCAAGTGGATTCATCTGACGGTGACATTTCCAACATCCTGATTCCATCGTCACGCTTTCAACACGTTCCCGAAACGTTTGATGGGGACTGTCTGGCACCTGAGCATCAACAGTAATCGGAAGATCAGGAACGCGGCCAGCAAGTAGTTTTTCTCTTACCCATCGACCTCGGCGAATGGGATCCGTTTGGAAATTACCCGAGTGGGCAACCAGCCATGCTGGGTGAGTCAAAATGCCTTTTCGGTATGGCATCGCGTAGGGCTGAACCGGTTCATAATCGAAGGCATCTTGCTTCCCGTAGGATTCGGGGCGAGGCGTTCGAGGTAGGCTGTAGATTGGGGAATGCCAATAGTGATTGCCATGCGCCCAAGGAAGTGTGGTGAAAGGGCGATTGCCTTGACCGAACGTGTGTTCAAAGTGAGACATGAACCGGATCAGGCTATTGTCGTGACGCGCCTTGCTGCGTCCGGTAATGCCTCGGCGATCTAGTAATTCCTTGATCAATTCCTCGTTCGCGGCCACGACTCCATCTGGATCCTCACGCCAATTGGTGTCCTTTAATGCTTCGTATGCTTTTTGCCAATTCTCGATCATCTTGGTACCGGTGTCATTATCTCGGTCGTGATAAAGAAAAAATCGATCCGTGGTAAGTAATTGCCGGAAGACGTCGTTGTCTGCTTCGACAATCCCAGCGACCACACGATCGGCTTCGTTGACAAGGTGCCCAGGTGTCTGATTGCTTCCGCGACCGGGGTTCACGTAAAAACCACTACTTCGCTTTAGATCCTTGAACACTTTCAAGGCGGCTGGGTATCCAAAGAACTCGCGAAAGAATTGAACAAGCTTTGGATGCGAGGTCACCGCTGGTGGGATTTTATCTGCGCTTCCCCAGGCATGGCCGATCGCGTTGCGGTAGTAGTTGTCGTCTTGAAGCAGGCGGGTGACTTCGCGGCGATAATCTTCTTCGCTAAGCAGATTGCCTTGTTCGGCAGCCCGAACTAATTGCTCGTCCGGTTCTCGATCACCAATCGCATAGCTAATCGCGTAACTTGCCTCACGCGGCGTCAAAAGCCTACGCCCGTGTTGATCGGTTTGCTCGGAACCAAATTCGATCCGATAGAGAAATTCAGATTCGAGAAGAACGCTCACAAGCATCTGCCGAATGCCAACCGTATTGCCGCCCGTTGCGATGGAGGATTGGGTGAGAGGTAAATACTTTGCAATTTCGCCTTCGGTCGCTGGTCGCTGCAGTGCTAATTGAAACTGCCGCTGGATGGCAGCGACTAATTGCTCATCGGAAGGTGTGTTGTCCGATAAAATCACCGACTCGAATTCGCTGGGAGTCGTTTTGGGATACCATCGATCTTTCGGGTTGGGGAAGTTCTCGACGGCAAGTTCGCCGGCCTTGATCCTCGCCGCAACAATTTGCTTTTCCGCAATCCATTTGGCGTTATCGATCATGACCAGTAGGTGACCTCCATCGAGTGATCCCAAGTCATAATCACGCACGCCCGAGTGGTCGGGTAAAACAAATGGATTGGTTACCCCATAAAAACCCGTTCGGCGGGCATTGTCGAGATCACGTCCCTCGAGTCCAAAGACATGAACGACGCGTTCTTCAAAAATCGAAGGGCTAATCAGCCAGCGCCGTGAGGGTGTGTATGCGGGTTGGTCGAGGGTTCCCGAAAAGAGTGTGTCGTGATCAACGTAGTTACCGTAATCTGGATAACGTAGTTTCTGATCCAGTTCCGACGCGTCAAATTGCTGTAAGGTTTGTCTTACCCATTGGCTGAGATGCTCGTGTGTTTCGCCGGGTAGTTGATCGGCATCCTCAGGGGGCATCATGCCAAAGAATAGTTGATCTTGAACTCGATTGAGTGTTGCTAGCTGATCCTTGAGTGTTAGCTCAGTAAGTCTATCAAGGCGAACTTTGCTCTCTGCGGTGTCGCCGCTGTGGCAATCCAAGCAAAACTGCTTCAAGGTGTTCTGAATTTGGTTTGACGCGTTGATTTCATCTGTTTCGCCAGCATTGGTGGGCAATGGCGTATGCAAAAAAACGAAGGCGAGGAACAACGCCCAAGTACCGCAGGTGATGGACCGGAGAGATGAACAGTTGAAAGACAAAATGTGCGACGCCCTAGAGTATCGAGTGGTTGTAAACGAGTTGCCCGCTGTAGTTGATTTTAAAGGAAGTGTTAGCGGTCATCCCTGGCAAACTAAGACAATCCGCGTTTGAAGGATGATCGGCTTTTCCTCAATTTTATGGCGGTCGGAAATCAATTCAACGCTTTAAAATCAATCCGTTGATGTGGAGCTGTTGATGTCGAAGCGGACAACGGGTGTGATCAAGTTGAGTAGGTCACCGATTTTACGGTGTGCTTCGATAGGGTGACGAAGTGGTTGTTGATCCAGAATTCGATAGACGTTCTGCCGACCAACACGCATACGCTCGATAAACCCTTCTTCTTCGAGATCTTGCACAATTCGCTGAACGGCTCGTTCGGTGATCCCCACCCGTGCCGCCACCTCGCGCAGGACCATACGAGGATTAGCGTGAAGTACCGCTAGAACGTGGGCATGATTGGTAAGGAAGGTCCAACTCAGCGGGGGTGGGATTGGTTTTTTGACGTCAGTGTTCACGTTTTCAGGGAGGATTTGGTGGTGATGGGATCGAACGATTGCAAATCGCTCATTCGATTAAGATTCATTGATCTTTCCTCGGTTCTCCTGCACATTTGCTTGGCTATTCAAAAGGAGTTCATTTACAGCTTGTGCTCCCCTGAACGTTGTGCCACCCAAATACGACTGGAGGGTAGTCCTTTGACAAAACTTTACCATGCTCTCGCCGTTGTAGCGATATTTTAGTTGTGAAAGCAAAAGCGTGAAAAGAAATTGACGAATTTGGTGTCGCATGTTATGGTTGAACTTGTGGGGCCACAGTCAAGGGAGAGCGAGAATGGTTGACACAAGGGATAAAATCGCTGGTGCGGCGGCAATCTTGCATCAATTCATCTGTGAAAACCCGATTCATGAGCGTAACGCGGCCAAGAGGGTGCTGGCGGAAGTGGTGCGTGCGTGGCCAGGGGACGCACATCGGTTGTGGTGGAAATGGTTCTCCGAGGCGTCCATCAGCCTGGGTCTTCGGGCCAAGGTGCTCGATTGCACGCCAGGTGAGGCCGTTGATTTGGTTCGCAATCATGCACAGATCATTTGTTATCGAGAGGATCCAGAAAACAACAAAGATTTTGAATGGCTGGGGGTACTCGGGTCGTCAAAGCGACGGTACGAGGTGTTGATTTCTGCCGAGAATGATTGTTCTCGCGTGATGCGTCATCGGGAACTACGACGCACCCTGGCTGGGTATGCAGTGAATGGAACGATTCGCTGTGCAGTGATGCAACCGGTGGATGCGGAACTTTCTTCAAACAGCAGTACCGGTAGCCCCCAAGTGAAATCGAATGGGAAGGTAGCAACGCTCACTCCGTTCGCTCGTTTGTTGCAGTTGTTGAAGCCGGAAACGCCTGATCTTTCATTGGTGTTGTTATTCGCGTTAGTCGTCTCCATCTTGATGCTTGCCACTCCGATAGCAGTGGAGGCATTGGTAAACACGGTTGCCTTTGGTCGATTCGTCCAGCCTATTGTCATTTTGGCCGTCATTCTGCTGACGTTCTTAGGTTTTGAAGCGGCTCTTCGGGCGTTGCAAACCTACGTTGTCGAAATTGTTCAGCGTCGTCTGTTCGCCAGAGTGGCGGGAGATTTGGCTTTTCGCCTGCCGCGTGCGGACGCAGAGTCTTTGGATGGAAAATACGTGCCTGAGCTGGTCAATCGTTTTTTTGATGTGGTAAGCGTCCAGAAAGTCGCGGCTCAGTTACTACTGGAAGGCATCGGATTGGTGCTAAGTGCTTTGATCGGGATGGCACTTTTGGGTTTCTATCATCCTTGGTTGCTCGGTTTTGACCTAATTCTGATCACGGCCATTGGTGTGATCATCTTCGTTCTCGGTCGTGGTGCTGTTGGCAGCGCGGTGAATGAGTCGAAGCACAAGTATCACATGGCTCAGTGGCTCGAGGATATAGCTAGGTGTCCAACGGCATTTCGAAATGATGGCGGAGCAGATTTCTCGCTCGAGAGAGCGGATCATCTGATTAACGGCTATCTAATCGCGAGGAAGAGTCACTTCAGAATCGTGCTTCGGCAGATAATGTTCGCGCTCGGACTTCAAGCGGTTGCGAGCACGGTTCTTTTGGGATTAGGTGGCTGGCTGGTCGTTTCCGGAGAACTTACTCTTGGGCAGCTCGTTGCAGCGGAATTGATTGTGACGGTGATTGTCGGCTCGTTTGCGAAGATAGGTAAGTACGTTGAGAGTTTCTACGACTTACTTGCGTCGGTTGATAAATTGGGTGTCTTGTTTGACATCCCAACCGAGAGGCAAGATGGGATGCTTGCTGTTGATCGCACACTTCCTGCGAAGGTTGAGTTAAATGCGGTTAGGTATCAGTGGTCAAGTGGCCAAACCGCCGTGCGATCTTTGAGTGCAAAATTTCGTGCAGGTGAAAGTGTTGCAATTCTAGGTGAGTCGGGAAGTGGCAAAAGCACGCTGATCGATCTGATGTTCGGTATCCGTCGACCCACAACTGGTTTCTTGACCATCGACGGCTTTGATCCACGCGATCTGCGACCGGACGTCCTTCGCGATCGCGTTTCGCTGGTACGAGACGCCGAAGTGTTCCATGCGACGATTCTAGAAAACGTACACCTTCATCGAGATGACGTGACAACAACG
>JADHOA010000012.1 GCA_016779185.1 Rubripirellula sp. | reverse complement strand
AATACGCCCAGTAGGATTCGAACCTACGACCTACGGATTAGAAGTCCGTTGCTCTATCCAGCTGAGCTATGGGCGCTTTATGAATGACACTCGGATTCAATCATGAATTCGATGAAGATCCATGGATCGCGATCAATCGACGCGGGAGAACATTTTGTGCTTCTGCAGCGAAAATGTCCATCCAACTTAACGCCCTATTGATCACATTTCCTGATTCTGCAGCCCTTCAAACCGGCTATTTCGATCGATTCAGGTTTACCGTGGGATTGTGGTTCGATTTAAGCGTTAGCGCGTGGCCCACTTAGACGGCGACTGGGTCCTTTTCGACTGGGCCCTTTTCGACTGCCGTGCTTTTCAACCACGCGTCTCGCCTCTTCTCGTGCAGAGGACTGTTGACGAACCGCATAGATCCTGTCCCTTGCGGATCGGTACGCCGTCAAATGATCGACGATCGGCTCGGGATAATCTCTTCCGATCCAGCAACCCGATTTCGTCTGATCATCGCGACTCATCTTGTGGGGCTCGGGCAAGTGCTTATCTGCAACTCCTGAAAGCTCTGGCACATACTGCTTAATGAACTCCCCGCTAGGATCTTGATCCTTCACCTGTTTAGTGGGCGAGTAAATCCGTACGGTGTTAATTCCCGTGGTACCCGACTGCATCTGCACTTGCGAAAAATGAATTCCCGGCTCGAAATCAAGAAAATGCTTAGCGAGGTAGATCGCCGGTTCTCTCCAGTGAAGCCAAAGATGATAGGAAGCAAACGAAACCAACATCGCACGCATTCGAAAATTGATCCAACTATGTTGTTTCAACGCTCTCATGCATGCATCGATCATCGGATAGCCAGTTTGGCCATCCCGCCATGCTTCGAATCGCTCTTGTGAGAACTCATCCTCTCGCAAGCCATCATACGCACGACTCATGTTTTCGAACTCAATCCTGGGTTCATCTTCGAGCTTTTGCATGAAATGGCAATGCCAACTCAACCGAGCGTCGAAAGATTTGAGTGAAGTTAACCATCCGCCTGTTGCGACACCTTCTTGCCTTGCAAGTCTTACTTCATCTTGTCTCTGCCGCAGTGCGTGAACGATTTGCCTAACGGAAATACAGCCCCATGTAATGGATGCACTGAGTCGGCTACACGCGTCATGAGCTGTCACTGGACTCGACATCTCTCGGGAATAATGTTGACCACGGCTCTTTAGAAAACTTTGCAGAAGGTTGTCAGCAGACCTTTCGCCTCCGTTAATGAGCTGGGTCTTTTGGCACTCAGGCAAATCAAATTCTTTTGGTTTGCAAATGCGACCGATATCCAAACCCTCTACCATCTGAATAGAATCGGGGACCGCCACAAGGTTGCAGGCCATCATTTGGTTACGTCGCCGTGACCATCCATCACGATGCTCTAATCTCCTCACCACTCCAGTCTGCGGAAATTCGTGCCACGGAATTTGATTCGCTTGCGTCCAATCCTTCACACGAATATCTCGAGCGTAGGTGACACCATTGCCCGTCTCTTCATGACTCCACAAAGCCTCGATAGGATGATCGCGATGTAATTCGCTAAGGACATTGATCACCTCCCCTACTCTCAAAATCAAGCACCCACCAAGTGCCCGAAGGGCTTGATCAAGCTCCACAAGGCTTTGGTTGATAAACTCGAGGTGTGAGGTGTCAAACTCCTCGGAGTGAATTAACTCCGGTTCATAGATGTAAAGGCAGACGCTGGGCCCCCGTTTTGCCGCTTCATATAAAGGACGATGATCCTGTGTCCGGAGGTCTTTTTTAAACCAGATCAATTGCATCTTTGAGTTCCGCTCTCGCTAGAAGTTAGGCTGATCATTATTGCCAACGGGCAAGTGATCAATCGTTACGCGATCGATTCAGCAGCATAAAGATTTAGATCAATCCGATCTTCTACCTCGTTTACCCTCCTAGCTTTGCGACGCTCCAACTCGAAACCTTGCGGCCAGCATGGTGAAATCATCATCCAAGATTTTCATTAGATGCCGATCCTTCACAATGTCATACCAGTCTTGAATCACTTCACCCTGATTTTTGCGTTCGGTGAGAAAATCAAACATCTCCTCGACTTCTAGCAAAGGCTGATTTTCACCGATCACTTCAAAGCAACCGTCAGTAATGAGATAGATAGTGCTTGCATCAGGGATGATAAAACTCTCTGTCTCGTACTCATAATCCTCCATCACGCCAACGATCAATCCGCTCGATTCTAGTTCGGTGACTTCTCCATGATCTGTCACCACGATCGCGCCGGGATGGCCTGCGCCGGCATACTTCAATTCATGTGTACGCTTATTGTAAACGCCGTACCACATGGTAAAGAAAAGGTGATTCTGACGCTCCATTGGAAACATATTATTTAGCGTCTTTAAGACTTGCCCTGGATCGTGCCAATCAATTCCTGCGACCATTCGAGAACGAATCACGTTGATCGCAGAGGCGGCAAGTAATGCAGCGCGCACACCATGACCACTGACATCGAGAATGTAAAAAGCAAAATGATCGTCATCGATCCAGTGATAGCCAAATGCGTCGCCCGCAAGCTCGGAACAAGGCTCATGCTTCCATTGCACGGGGAAAGGATCTTCCACGGGGTCGGGAAAAACGGTTTGTAGGTAATCCGCCGCTTCCTGCAACTCAGTTGCCAACCTCTTCTGTGTGCGTTCAATCTCCCGTAGGTAGCTCTGCTCACGATCCCTCAAACGCTTTTTCTCCAAACACGCCCCGACTCGTGATCGCAACAAGGTGGCTTGTATTGGCTTCGAGAGAAAATCCTCAGCTCCGGACTCAATACAACTGCAGACAACATCCATTTCGCCGAGTGCAGATACCATGAGAACAGGGACATGCCGGAGGTCCTCTTGCTGCTTCATCTGATGCAATGTCTCGACACCACTCATTCCCGACATCATCACGTCAAGCAGGACAAGGTCATAGGAAGTATCTCGCAATCTCTCGAGTGCTTCTTCTCCTGACGCAACACTCGTGACAGCGAGTCCCAACCGCGTCAACTGTCGCGACAGCATGAGCCGATTGGCTTCTTCATCATCGACAATAAGCACGCTCCCACTAAAATCAGCCACCACATCGAGTCGTTCACCGATGTCGGCCCTGAATGGGTTTAACGCATCACAATGATTCACCGCAGTCTGTTCAGCAGATACTGCGACAGCATCGGTGACCTCAGTCAAGCTTGCCACGGTTGCCAGAGAGGTAACCAGGCGACTGGA
Organism: Rubripirellula sp.; assembly: GCA_016779185.1. Classification (GTDB taxonomy): domain Bacteria; phylum Planctomycetota; class Planctomycetia; order Pirellulales; family Pirellulaceae; genus Rubripirellula. Next base: position 26,999 of record JADHOA010000012.1, on the reverse strand, counting down.
GATGAGTTGCTCCATTTCCCGACCAATCTTCTGGATTCGCTGTGCATCTTTGATTACATCCTGAGAGCCGGAATCAGATGCTTCCTCCTCAACTAGCTCGGCATAGCCAAGAACTTGGTTGAGCAAGGACAACAGATCGTGGCGAAACACTCGAAGCGACTGGTGAGAATCGTCACTTGAATTAGGCGAAGGAGCGTTAGTTGTCACGAGGCATCTCCAACCACTAATTTCTGGATTTTTTCGGTCAAGTCGGCGAAATCCACTGGCTTAGATCCGTATTCGTCACACCCTGCTTCGAGGCATTTCTCGCGGTCACCGGCCATTGCGTGTGCTGTAAGACCCATAATGGGAATGGAGTCGGTCTCTGGATTTGATTTAATCAAACGTGTCGCCTCCCATCCATCGATCTCAGGAAGACTCATATCCATCAAAATGAGATCTGGTTTTTCACTAGATGCCATCTCCACACCTTGCCTACCATCCACTGCGATGGCTACCTCAAACCCACGGCGAATCAGTCGACGAGAAAGCATGTCACGATTCATTTCATTGTCTTCAACCAGCAGAATTTTCATATTTTAAAAGAGCAACAGCAAACGAGTGTGGAAAAAAGTATTAGGGATTCGTTCGGCAAAGCGACACCGAAGAGGCGACAAGCTAAACGTTCGCAGAACCATCGTCAGGTTCCAAGAGAAGGTGCTTGATGGAATCGAGCAATAATTGTCGTGCCCCGTCACCTTTATTCATGATGGTTTCAACTTGTCCGTTGAGACGCCGATGATCTTCTGGCGTTAATGATTTACTGGTCAGCACAACAATCGGGATGTCACGATAATCCTCATGCTCGTGCAATTTTTCAATAAACTCGAATCCATCCATGACCGGCATCATCAAATCGAGCACAATCAAAGCGGGGTTACCCTCCTCGATGCGCTGCATTGCCTCATGTCCGTTCACCGCAGTTTCAATTTTCCAACCACGACGTGACAGTAAACGAACGACGATCTCGCTACTGGCAGGATCATCTTCGACAATGAGTATTTTGTTCTGTGCCTTGACCTTAGTATGTCGCTCGAGCACCGAAGCGAGGCGGACCCAATCAATCGGCTTGGCAAGACAATCAACCGCTCCGAGCGCCATGCCAATGTCTCGATTTTCAACCACGGACAATAATACAACCGGAATTGAGTTCAATTGGTCATCCGCTTTTATCGTTGCGAGAACCTGCCATCCATTCAAGCCAGGCATATTGACATCTAGCGTTATAATGTCTGGTCGTATGGATCGTGCAAGCTCAAGCCCGTGACGTCCCGATGAAGCAGTCACGACGTGAAAGCCATCTTTCTCAAGAGAGCGTTTGATGATTTCCAGCGAATCCTCATTATCATCGATCGCCAAGATAGTTGGCACAACTAAATCGCCAAGGGACTGTCGTTGGAGAAGAATCTCTGTGGTATCTACCGATAGATCTATCTGTTGATCATTGTCCTTGGCTAAAGAATGATCCTCACCCGTGGATGCTTGACTGACCCTAGGGAGGTCTATCGTGAATCGCGAACCAACCCCCGTCCTACTCTCGACACGGATATCACCACCGAGCATTTGGCAAAATCGCCGACTAATACTAAGGCCCAGCCCCGTTCCACCGTACTTCCTTGTCGTCGAACTGTCAGCCTGCACAAAATCCTGAAACAACTGCGCCACTTGTTGCTCTGTCATGCCAATCCCGGAATCCGTCACGGTGAACTGGATCCGTTCACCCGAACCGGATTCGACGCACTGTACCCGCAGCGTAACGCTTCCTTGTTGAGTGAACTTGGCAGCGTTGGATAACAAGTTGAGTAACGATTGCTGAACTTTCACCAAATCCGTCACCATGACGCCTATTTGATCGTACAAATCGACATGTAGTTGGTTGCCATTTTTATCAATGATCGGCTGAACCGTATCAACGATACCCTCCACGAGTCTTTTTACCTCGACCGGCTCGACGTACAACGTCATTTTCCCGGCTTCAATTCGAGATAAATCGAGCACATCATTGATGAGATTTAATAAGTGCTTTCCGGCAGACTGTATTTTCTTCAAGTCTTGTGTCACCGTGTCGGTCGACATGCAATCGATGTCTTCGATCAGCATCTCCGAATAACCAAGAATTGCATTCATGGGTGTCCGCAATTCATGACTCATGTTGGCAAGGAAAGCTGATTTAATTCGACTTGACTCTAACGCCTGATCTCGCGCCTCGATCAACTCTTCGGTCATGCGCTCGTTCTCATTTGCAACGTGCAATCTTTGCAACGCACCACCAGCTTGGCGACCAACAGACCACAAGAGTCGCAACCAACGTTCACACCAACGTTCTGACACGTCGTTAATGTGTACTTCCAAGACACGCAGCTGCTGACCATCTCTCCAAACCGGCACGTAAAAAGAACCGGGATCAATGTGAAGTGGTGCCATATCGGAGACGCGATGATTCGTATCATCTAACGTGCTTAGTTCCAAAGTACTTGGTTCTATCGCCACCAATCCGATAGACTCGGTATCAAGGAGTTCATCGGCGACGCGTTTCAACAACCGGAACTCGTCTCTCTCCTCTTGCAACACCAAATCGAGTCGAGTCTGAAGTTCTAGTTCTTCGCCTCGCTGCACCAAAGCTTTCTCGCGATCGTGCGCTTCTTCGAGGGCGGCGAGTAGCTCAGCGGCATATACATTAGCATCTGCTAAATTCATCGCTTGCGATTTCAACCGCTCATTCTCGGCGAGCAGATCCCGCAGTTGCTGCTGTTCCTCCGAATTCATCATGCTAAACCACTTCTCAAAACTCGGTCATATGAATAAGGTGATTTTGGACTTTGCTGCGTCTTCTAAGTAGGTAGCGACACCACCAAACTCGACCCCCTCGAGCAACTCCTCTCTCTTCACGCCCATCACCATCATCGAGGTCTCACATGCGATCATGCGAACACCTAATTCCTGAATGAGTTCAACAAGATTAGGCAGCTTTTCGACATTTCGCTGCTTCATGAGGTGCTTGAAAAACAGTGGCCCCATGCCGGCCATATTCATCCGACTTGTGGGAACCGACGCTGGTCCGCCGGGCATCATGAAGGCGACCATTTTTTCGCCAAGTGATTTACCCTTAAATGATCGGCCAGTCCGAATAGCGTTGAGTCCCCAGAAGGTAAAATACATGGAAACTTCCATACCCATTGCGGCGGCACCTGAAGCAATGGTGCAAGCTGCAAAGAGGGTATCCATTTCACCACTAAACGCGACAATCGTTGCCCGATCTTCCTGCTGCCCTGTTGCGTTTGATTTCTCAACTTGAAGTTTCAAAGTCTCTAATGCATCGCCGAAACCTTTTGTTTGCTTGCGCACCTCTTCATCAATCATCTTTTGGATGCTTTGACGCAACTCTTCTGGTAATTCACTTAAATCCATGATTTCAACCCGCTATCCGAATCAGTGCAGTATGAACATTGTCTTCTGTAACAAAAGAAACCAGCTCGTTACCTGTACGTCGCGCCCACGCTTCAACATCCGCCTGAAATGATGGGTCGGTGGCGTGAACTTCGAGGGTTTGCCCTACCGTGAGCGTCTTAATCGCCTTTGAGATTCTCACAATCGGCATGGGGCAACTGATTGCTTTGCAGTCTAAGACCTGATCTGCCATGTTTTTTCTCAACAAGAGTGTGATGATTATTCGTTTCGATGTCGGACGATCATTTCAAGGTAGAGAAATTATATTGCAATCCATGATCTGCCTCGTTGGGGTATAGCATAACGCCTTAGAGAGATTTCTATCGACCTTGTTTTGATTGTTCTTCACGAAACCAACAAATTAACGTAGCTTACAAAGACAAAGATAAAGAAATCTCATTCGACGAACGTCCTATCGCCCACGGATTGTAAACACACTTTGAACACTTCAAACAGCAGATCATTCCACCAATAAACGCAGTCACCATGCAGATACAGATCCTCCACAACCCTCGCTGCAAGAAATCCCGCGACGCAGTAGAGTATCTTGAATCGAATGAACTTCCGCATATCGTGATCAAGTACCTTGAATCACCACTTTGTCGCGAAGAACTCGAAGCGATCATCCAAAAATTAGGAGTTGGCCCTCAAGGTCTTGTTCGCAAGAAGGAAAAAATTTATCGCGAGATGAAATTAGACGAGAAAACGTTAACCGACAAACAGTGGATTAACCTTCTAGTTGAAAACCCAAAATTGATTGAGCGGCCGATTGTGATCAAAGGTGCGAAAGCGGTAATCGGACGGCCGCTTGAAAATGTGATTGAGTTCCTGACTTAGGTATTGGGTGAGTCGATCGTCCTTCCTAATCTCTTTCAAAACGGGCAATGACCCAACGTTGCCGTTAACCGCCCGTGAGAACCTAGTAGGCTTTCCATGAATGACACGGATGATCCAATCACTCCTCCAGAACTCTATTTGAACCGACGCGCGATCATGCGATCAGGTGCTGTCGCAGCCAGCGCTGCGACAACTGCGTTGATGTACCGCTGGTTCAATCCAGCAACTAAAGTCGTGAATGATTCAGCGCCGCTGGCTAATCTCAAGCCTAGCAGCGAGATTTCGGACCCAACGTTACGGGCGGGATGGGAAACCTCAGAGGAGAAAACACCTGAATCGGATGTCATTGGCTACAACAATTTTTACGAGTTCACGACAGATAAAAGACGTGTTGCTGCAGTGGCTCAGAATTTTCGAACCGCGGGATGGCAAATCACCATTGATGGGCTAGTAGAGAAACCAAGAAAGCTGTCCATCGATCAAATTCATGACATCTCTCCACCCGAGGAGCGGGTTTATCGAATGCGATGCGTGGAGGCTTGGTCGATGGTCATTCCATGGGCAGGCGTTCCCCTCCATCGTATCTTGGAGACGGTATCTCCCATGCCAGATGCCAAATATGTCGCTTTTGAAACACTTCTTGATCCGGAACAGATGCCGGGTCAAAAAACAAACGTCCTAGAATGGCCATATGTGGAAGGCCTAAGGCTTGACGAAGCGATGCATCCATTAACACTCATGGCTACCGGTCTATACGGCAAACATTTACCTGCCCAAGACGGTGCACCCATTCGCCTAGTCGTGCCATGGAAGTATGGATTCAAAGGCATCAAATCCATCGTCAGAATCACCCTTGTTGATCAAGAACCAGCGACAAGTTGGAATCGCTATGCCCCCTCAGAATACGGATTTTACGCGAATGTCAATCCGGCTGTTGACCACCCGCGATGGAGTCAGGCGACGGAACAGCGAATCGGGGAAACAGTTCGTCGTAAGACCCGCTTGTTTAATGGTTATGAAGAACAAGTAGCAGAGCTCTATACGGACATGGATTTACGACGTTTCTTTTAATGAAGAATGGTTAACCAATGAGCTCTGCAACCTTCATGAAGCGATTGGTCATCCTCAACGCTTCTATCCCAATGGTATTATTGGCTTGGGATTACTGGAACAACCAGTTAGGTGCGAATGCCGTCAATGTTGCAATCCATATTACGGGAATCGTCAGTCTCATCCTCTTGTTATTATCGCTGCTGATTACTCCGCTCATCAAATGGACAAAACAGCAAGACTGGTTTGCATGTAGAAAAGCCTTTGGCCTATTTGGCTTCTTCTATGCTGTGGCTCACTTAGGACTGTACTTTATTTTCGACCGACAGGCAGATATTTCCAGTACGTACCATGAAGTGACGACAAGACGTTTCCTGCAAGTCGGCTCAATCGCATTCGTGCTTCTATTGCCTCTCGCTTTCACCTCTCAAAAAGGAATGCGACAATGGCTAGGCATCAAGCCATGGAAGCGTTTACATCGAATCGCTTATCTGATCGCTACGCTTGCAGTGCTACATTACTACCTGCAGGTAAAATCTGACACCCGATCGCCGATCGCGTTTGCCGTTGTCTTGACGGCGCTATTGGCCACTCGAATTCCCAAAACATACTTTTTCACGAACTCTCAGAGTATTGATAAGAACAAGAAGCCAGCAGCCTGGAACGGTAAGCTTCGTCTAATTAGTATTCGGCAAGAATCGCATCTCGTTCGAACTTTCCGCTTTGCAAACATTGACACACAAGCGATTCCATTTGAATTCAGGGCGGGACAGTTTATCTCGATCCGATTGCAAATCGAATCACAGATCATACGAAGGTCATACACGATCGCATCCTCACCCTCGCAGAGGAATTGGATTGAATTAACAATCAAACGAGAAGAAGGTGGGTTGGCTTCAAATTACCTTCACGATCACGCCAAGATTGGCGATTGCTTTACGATGCGGGGACCATTCGGGAAATTTACTTTTGACCCAGATTCCACGGATCAAATCTTGCTTCTCGCAGGCGGCGTTGGAATCACTCCAATCATGTCAATCCTTCGCGACCTACACGATCGAGATTGGCGTGGAGACATTCAAGCGGTTATCTCAGCTCAACAAGAGTGTGACCTGCTATTTACCCAAGAACTGAGGGACCTAGAGAATTCAAGCCTCAATCTCACCCTACAAACCACACTGACTCGGAATCTCGACGACTCATGGAATGGACAAACGGGTCGAATTAATGCCGATCTCATACAAACAATCATTACCAATCGATCCGAGTCACACGTGTTCCTCTGTGGACCGAACACGATGGCCGAAGATTTGAGCAAAATCTTTCGCGGATCTACGATCTCAGCTGAAAATATTCACATCGAAAGCTTTGGCGGAAAATCAAGACCATCCGCCGACCAGCAAGGCAATGAGAACGTCAACTACCTTGTTGAATTCGCCCAATCAAAACAAGAAGCCGCTTTCAATTCTCATCCCTCGCTTCTTGACCTCGCAGAGTCAATGAATGTCCCAATTGAATATGAGTGTCGTGCGGGAATTTGTGGACAATGCAAAGTCAAGCTACTTCAAGGTGAAGTGAGCATGGGATGCACAGATGGCTTGACTGACGAAGACAAGAAATTATCCAATATCTTGGCTTGCCAAGCCATCGCCAAGTCAAATCTAGTCGTTAAGGCCTAACGATAGTCTGTCTCGCGTTCTCGAATAACAAAAAGACTCTGCTGAGTTACTGTATGCAAAACCACATAATTTCAAAACTGTGTTTCCTCTTTATTGGTTTCACAATTTGTGACGATGCTCTGACAGCCAATCCTGAAAAGACGGTTCGAATTCTCACGATCGGTAATAGCTTCACCGACAACGCGACTGAGTTTCTTGATGAAATTGCACAAGCCAGCGGTCACAAGTTGGTTCATAAAAAACTACACATCGGGGGTTCAGCACTGGAGCTACATCACAAGCGAGCATTTTTACCCAATGATCCGATTCTCGGTTCTGGGACTCCCTACTCCAATGGAGAAACCTTAACCGAAGCGTTGCAGTCAGAGGATTGGGATTTTATCACCATGCAACAGCTAAGCATCAAAAGCCATGACTTGGCAACCTACCAACCTTATGCGGCCGATCTAGCTGATCTGATTCACCGACTTGCACCGCAAGCGGAGCTGGTCTTCCATCAAACTTGGGCTTATCGATCAGACGATCCGCGTTTCCACAAACCGAAATACGAACGCGGCGAACCCACCAATCAAGAAGAGATGTTTCGCTCACTATCATTGGCCTATCAAACCGTCGCGAAACAACTCTATGCAAAAATTATCCCGGTAGGACATGGATTCTGGCTTGCTGACAGTGATTCCAATTATGGTTATCAACCCGATAGTGGTTTTGATGCTGCCATAGCCAAGCCCAAAGAACTACCTCAACAAAATCACTCCCTCCACGTTAGCTACTATTGGAAGAGCCATAACGGCCAAGAAGAACTTCGAATGGATGGGCATCATGCTAGTCAGTCGGGAAAATATCTAGCCGCCTGCATCTGGTACGCTTGCCTATATGGCGAGGACCCTGAGTCCATTCAATATTGCCCTAGTTCAATGGATCCAAAGTACGCATCTTTTTTACGCCGAATTGCGAATCGAGCTATTTCTGACCATACCCAGTCTCTCAACGGTCATAGCAGTACTGTTACACCAGAAGACACGAATCCGAAGCTTTATCGCTTTCAAGTTCGAGCGAGTGAGATCGATCCAAAAACTAAAGATTACCCAGAAATTCGTTTTACACGTGGGACGAATTCCAGTCCCCTAGATCTTCAGCACGCTTCTATCGACACTCGGGTAAAACCACAAGGAAAGCTTGTCCTTTGGCTGATGGGACACAACGACGAATTATTCGTGAGACTAAATCGGTACGGTCTTCATGCGATGGACGTACACTACGCACGCGCTTGGTTCGGAACACTATGCCAGCCAACCCCAGAAAACGCTTTTGCTAGAGGCGATGTACGATTGGAAGCTGCAAGTGGCCGCGATCAAAGTGACGAATTGAATCTTGAATTACGAGACGGTGCAGCAGAACGAGCAAGACGATTTTTGATTTGGCTTTGTGAAGAAAATCCGGAAGGTAATTGGCACCAATTTCTCACGCCTGATAAAGACCGTATCCGCTGGGATAAGGTCATACTAAGCGGTGCGTCACATGGTAGTACGACCGCCGCTAGATTTGCTAAGCACCAAAGTGTTAATCGAGTTGTGATGTTATGTGGACCTAGGGATCAGGATCAAGATTGGCAGAGTCTTTACTCCGCTACGCCCCGCAACCGATACTTTGGATTCACCCATGTCCTTGATGGTGGCTGGACTGGCGATCATTATTGTCGCTCATGGCAATTATTGGGTCTTCACGAATTTGGACCCATCATCAATGTAGACCAATCTCCGATGGACTATTCCGGAACAAGACGACTTATCTCGAATGCGGACGTCGGTGAAGATGCAAAAAAGGCACATTCTGCGGTCACCCCAAGCAAGGCATCTCCAAAAGACAGCGAGGGGAATTTTTTCTACGAACCTGTTTGGAAATACCTTTTTACACAGCCAATCGACGTATTCGGTGATCCTGTGACCGCTGAAACAAATTGCGATATGGAGCAGGAAGACTGAAAAAGCTCTGCGATGTTTTCAATACCATAGGATCATTCAACCTTAGAAGGCTTCAAGTAGGACGGAGAGCGGCAATCTCGTGCCTCTTATTCTTCTGCCGATCATGCGGACAAAAATATATTAACAAAATGATCATGAATCACTTCCTCGATGCTTGAATGAAAGTCGTTCGCTTTCACTCCGAAAGCACCTTGCTCGAGTTTTTAGCCCTATCCAACAAGCGACCTACACGCTGCTCATCTCCTCGCCAAAGCAGACAGATTAGACTACGATGGGCCTTAGAAGTGGTGTACCAATCACCTTAAATATTTCGACTTGAGACGGAGTCTTTACCCAATGCCATCAACGGATAAATCAAAGCCGAAATATTTTGTCATCAAACTGCCTAAAGTTTTGGATAACAGTTCCGCTGATGCGATGGAGATGGCAGTTAAAGACGCATCACTTGCGAACGGGCAATATATGTTACTGGATATGACCGAGACAAATTTTATCAGCAGTGCCGGGATCCGATTTCTGATCATCGCCACAGAGAAATTCCATAAGATTGGTGGTCAAGTTCTGCTGGCAGGTTTGTCGAAGAACGTGCAGTACACATTGAAAATTTGCGGTTTATCAAAACGCTTTGCCGTCTACGCGTCAACTGAGGATGCGATTGCATCGCTTGGTAATTCAAACGATTAGAATGCGTGATACTCCGTTAGAACCTAAAGAAAGACTTCTTTTATTGTGGTAAGAATCGTTCATCTTTTTGTAGGGACATGCTGGGAATAAAAACTTTATGATTGGTGACACCCGTTTGCATAAGACAAGACGACCATGACGTCTAAATCTCGACATCATAAGAGCTGGCTACACTCGGTCTTGAAATGGAGTGGAACCGCATTACCTCTGTGCTACTTCAGAATCGTCATCGCTACTAGCTACTGTGCAATGCTCCAATTATGGAACTCGATGTACGAGGGCGAATTCATTGCCGTCGAGCCATTTGGGCATTCAGTACTTGGCTCGCTTATTGGTTTCTTATTAGTGATGCGAATGAACGCGTCGAACTCTCGTTTCTGGGAAGGTCGGTCACACTGGGGATCCATTGTGAATGCAAGTCGCAATCTTTCGCGAGCCGCATCTGCGTACACCAAAGACGGTAAATACTTTGCCGGTCTCGTGGCTGGATATGCAATCACTTTGAAACAATCATTGCGAGATTCCAGAGACCTTTCTGAAGCTGAGCAGTTTCTACCCAGCAATCTTTACAAGGCGGCAGAGTTTTACGGAAACCAACCTACTGCGATCGCAGGCGCCATGACACACTGGGTAGCTGAGAAAGCCAGAGATGGAAGCTTGTCACAAGGAGAAGTGTATTACTTTGAAAAACTCATTGCAGCACTCGTCAATGCGCAGGGTGGATGTGAAAAAATACAAAAGACTCCTCTTCCATTTGCTTACGTATCGCTCATTAAGCTTTTAATCCTTGTTTACCTAGCGACGCTGCCAGTGGTTATCTGTGGGTTGCTTGGCTGGTGGTCGCCTCTGTTGATGGCAATTCTTGCGTTAGGCATGTTTGGGATGGAGGAGGCAAGCGTGGAAATAGAAGATCCGTTTGGCACCCAGCCTAATTGCCTAAAACTGGAAGTACTCACGATCACCATCACCCGTGACTCCGGACAACTCGCGGCCTACGATGAGATCATGCATCTCGTCCAAGAGAATCAAACTGCGAAAGCCGATGAGCCAAATTCTTGAATGCAAAAAATCGGATTATCGATGGGTTTGGGTATTAGGAGGAACACGGCAGTATTTCTCTCCAAAACGCGAGATGCAAATAAAGGGATGCTTCCTACTTTGATGTTTCCGTCTGTTTTAAGACCGAAAACTGCTTGACCAATTCAATCGCGTGACCCGCCACTATTTCTGGCCGGAGATTCGCAAGGTTCCTGTACTCATCAGGATCTTCAGTGTGATTGTATAGCTCCCTAGCGATAACTTTTCCCGTTTGGATCGAACTCCATTCGGTATAGCGATATTGATCGGTACGAATCGAATAACCTATCGCCTGCCACTGATCTCGAGACGCATAGAACGGCTGTTGATGTTGTGTGAAAGCATGCTTCTTAATGATACATTCAGGATCTTCGAGTAGTGGGCTGAGGTCTTTACCCTCGAGACGTTCCGGTTTTTGATCTTGGAAGCCACACAGATGAACCAGAGTTGGATAGAGATCAATGAGTTCACAAAGGCTAAGCGTTACTTTTCCATGGCTGGTTTTGGTACGAGGATCCGCAAGGATTAGTGGTACACGTGCATCGAGTTCAAAATTGGTGGTCTTTCCCCACAGTCCTCTCTCGCCAATGTGGAATCCATGATCCGACATGAAAACCACAATTGTATTTTCTCGATGACCTCCTTGGTCAATCGCATCTAGAACCTTGCCGACTTGCGCATCAAGGAAGCTAATCGATGCGTAATAACCATGCCGCAGATGCTGAATCTGCGTTGTTGTCAATTCACCTTGATCCCGCAAGGACCCGTAACTGCCAAGCTCCCTCGATTCATGAAGAGCAATCGTTGGAACATTGGTGTATTGACTGAGGCCGACTGGGATACTCATTTTAGACGAATCGTAAAGATCCCAGTATTTCTTAGGGGCGACGAACGGCAAATGCGGTCGCCAGAATCCAACTGCCAGAAAAAACGGCTGAAGCGAAACAGGTTGATCGCGCAGAACAGACGCGGCAAGATTAGCGATCTGTCCATCTCGGTAGTAAGTATCTGGCAGGTCGAATGATTCGCTAACAGGTGACTTTGCAAACTTGCCACCTGTGCGTCGTGTCGGATGGTTGTAATAAAATGTGTCAGCTGAGTGAGTACCTTTGTGGAGTACCTCATCCATCGACCAAGAACGGCGATCCTGTGTTTCTCCCATGTTGTGAAAGATCTTGCCGATGTCCTGGCAAAAGTATCCTTGATTTTTGAAAAATTCTGGCAAGGTAATCAATGACTCGCCAAAATCTGTGGTCTCACGAAAACTCTTGCGTAGGTCATCAACCTTGACGGTGTCTGGTCGCAATCCAGTCAGAAAAGAAGAGCGAGAGGGATTACAGACCGCCTGCTGACAATAAGCTTTTTTGAATACCATACCTCGATCAGCAAGCTTGGTGAGGTTAGGAGTAATTGCCGTCTTATCACCGTATGGTTCAATCGAACAATTCAAATCATCCGCAATAATCAACACTACGTTGGGTGGTTGCACTGTATCGGCAGATAACCAATCGCTCGTAACCAAAGTACCTACCATCATCGTCGACAAGAGTATCCAGCAACGGTTCACACTTGAGGTTTTCAAATTTTGATCCTTGGGAAGAATTCGGCAGTTTATCGATAACACAAAGGCGTGATCTCTGGCTACAGAAACCGTAAACAGCGTCGGCTACTCGATTGAACTATACTCCCAACAGAATCGCACGTCGTGATGCAACAGTATGCTGAAAGTACCGACTGTTTCGTTAACCTTTTCCTCTAACATTAAAAGCTTTTTGAATCGCAATCATGATACTTCGAACGCTAATTTTTCTTGTTCCATTCATGGGAACCGTATCAAGATCCGCCGAAGCAGAACCTTCGTATACGATTATTGTTTCCGAGGCGGCAAAAAGCGATTCTGCTTGGGCCGAGGTGGTGGATGCCTTGCAACGGAAATACCCTCAAGCGGCTCAGATTACCTGGACCAAAGATGTCTCAGAATCTTTATCCGCCTTAGCAAACCAACACCCAAAGTTTAGCTGTTTTGTCGCTAAACCCAGTGAGGTAACACGAGAATACGTTGCATCGGTTCATCAGATCACTCGAAGGCTGGACCAAGACCCGTATTGTGACACACTTTGGGGAATTCTGACGGGATATGACGCGGCGAACGCAAAGCGAATCGCCACTCAACAAGAAGATTTAACCATTCAGCGAGTTTCCTCTGGGACTGAGGTGGCTCTCTCGATGTGCAAAGAGGGCGTATGGTACGACGAACTTGAACAATACAAAAAAGTTGAAAAACGACGTGGTGGCTCAGTCACTCACCAAGTCGGACCTGGGGATACTACTCGTGTATTGGCCGATTCCCTTTCACAACCTGAAACGCATCTGTTTGTCACCTCCGGTCACGCAACGGAAAGAAATTGGCAGATTGGATTTCGCTACAAAAATGGCTACTTCCAATCCAAGGCCGGGCAGATGTTTGGAAAGACAACCGACAACGAACAATTTCGAATTCACTCAGAAACCGCGAAGGTCTATTTAGCCGTTGGCAACTGCTTGATGGGACACATTGATGGGCCAGACGCGATGGCTCTTGCTTGGCTCAATGACGTAGGAATGAACCAAATGTTGGGCTACACCGTTTTGACGTGGTACGGTTACAGTGGATGGGGCGTGCTCGACTATTTTGTCGAACAGCCAGGCAGGTATTCCCTCACCGAAGCTTTCCATGCGAATCAACATGCCTTGATTCATCGAATTGATCGCTACTTCCCCAAGCTCACCAATTATCAAATCGAGGCTGGATCTAGAAACTTACCTTCGGTCAATCCAACGCAAGAAGGTGAAAGGTTAGGACTCACCTCTTTTGACTCACGGGGACTGCTATGGGATCGCGATACGGTTGCCTTCTATGGTGATCCTGCATGGACGGCGACCATGGCAGAGATGCCGAAGGCATATGATCAAAATTTAACAATCGAAAACAATCTTTATACCCTTACCATCACGCCTAATCTGGACGACCGATCTTTTGAGGCGATCAACACGAATGGTTCGCAAAGAGGAGGACGACCCATTCTGCATTATCTGCCTACACGTGTCGAAAATATTGAAATTCTATCAGGGCAAGAACTACAGCCAGTAATAGCCGATGATTTTATTTTGATTCCAAATCATTTAGCAAAAAGTAATCAGAAAAATCTACGAGTACAGTTTCGCGCTTCACCTGTTCGATAAACGGCTTTCAAAGTCATTGCGGAGATCCACTGGTTTCCCACTGGCTGAATTCAGACCATACCGGCATATGATCAGAGATCTGTAAAGCTGCTTCCATACTTAAAGCAAATTCACTTTGCATATCAAAAACACCCGACCTGCCAGTGTATTCACTTGTATTTTGTGCGGTGAATAGCAAGTTATCGTAGGTCTTATTGCGCCGTGTATTGGTCGGCACGCCATCAATCGACCAACGCATTCCAGGAACCTGTCCTAACGCCCCAAATTGCTGCGGAGCGGCGTTGAGATCTCCTAACAAAATCACATCATCTTCATCGGCGCGACTTTGTTGCATGACTCGAAACACGTCAGCCAGAGCAGTTAATTCTTGAGGGACTTCGTCAGGGTCGGTATGGGTGTTAACCAACCAAAAGGTGAATGCGCGACTCGGGTCTGCAGTCTTAGCGCGAAACCGTGCGACAAAAGGTTCACGATGCAGCAGATCATCGGGGTCAGAAATGGTTCCAATGGATCCTGGATCATACTCCAATCGATCGGTATCAAAAATGAAAGCGTATTGTTCCTTGCTAATCGTTCTTCCCAAACGCGGACCAATCAGGAAGCTATAGTTTTTGCCAGGGGCGTTCACGGCCTGCAGAAGCCTCGGCAGGACGTCTTCTTCTTTTGAACGAACTTCTTGGATCGCAACCATGTCAAAACGTCTGATGATTTCGCCGATAGCCGCCACCACGTCAGGCTTAGCCATTTTGCTTTGACCTAGAACCTGAATATTGAAAGTCGCGATCAACAGAGGTCGATCAATAATCGGGTTACCGTTGACTGTCGTTCTGGAATTGAGAGAAGCGTCAACGACGTTTGATGCGTCATCGAAACTCGGCTGGTTAGCTTCATTCTCGTTCGGGGCGAATGACGTCTCCGCAGAGCGAATTTCCCCCGTCCTAGCCGGCCCATTAAAAATAGAGCCGGTATCAAAGGGCAGCAGTCCGGTTAGACTTCCTCCGGAAACTACCGTCAGAACAATCCATATCCAAAGATTAATGCGTCTGCTTCTTCGTGACATCGTCGACCTCTTTGCCTTCGATTTTTAAATTGTGCCTTTGCACCAAACACGTTAACTCGAGCATCCGTATTTGAAACGTGGAATCACGAGTCCCAATAGATTTGCCGTGCAAACCTGCAGAGACCCAACAGGCTACAAACTACGACGTGCAACGTACCAAAATCAGTAAAACAAAAGAAAGGTTGACCAATGTTTCGGAACAAAACACCGTGCCGTTCATAACCCGTAGCAACCTTAGGGCAAAAGATTTAGGAACGGTTTAAACGCGGTCAGACCAACCGCCTTGATGCCAAGACAGTGGTCATGATCACGTATCATGGACTTCTACCACGCGGTGGCTTAAACAAAAGGCGACTTTGCGTCAAAAGGGACTGAACACCAATGCAAAAGGTGATCGAATCTGTTTTACTATCAGTAGACAAATCTATAGATTCAATGCGTTTGATTTCACATTTCTCGCTACTACTTAAACAATCTATGAAATCCTCTCTCGTCACTGCAGTGATTTTGCTTGTTGCCCTAACCGTCAACGATCGGCTTGTCTCTCAAGAGATCACTGTTAGTGAAAAAAAACTCCCGCTAGCTGGCGAAGCGTTTCAAATCAATGGGCTCGATGCATTTCTCATTGAACCAAAGACCACTCAAAGCGAAACACCCTGGGTTTGGTACGCACCGACTCTTAAGAATCTTCCCGGTAAGGAAGAAATCTGGATGTTTGAGAGATTTCTCAATGCCGGAATTGCGATAGCGGGTATTGATGTTGGGGAGTCTTACGGCAGCCCAAAAGGCACAGATCAGTATTCAGTGTTTTATGAATATTTGACGAATCAGCGAGGTCTATCCAAACGTCCGGTTTTGCTTGCCAGGAGCAGAGGTGGCTTAATGCTTTACAACTGGGGAATTGAGAATCCGAATCAAGTTGCGGCTATCGCTGGGATCTATCCGGTTTGTAATCTCGCGAGCTACCCCGGTATTGAAAAGGCGAAGGATGCATACGGCTTGAATGCGGCACAGTTATCGGAAAACTTATCGAAATTCAACCCAATCGAGCGTCTCTCTTCGCTCGCGAAACATCGAGTGCCCATTCTACACCTTCATGGAGATCAGGACCGCGTCGTGCCGCTCGAAGACAACTCTGCGATTATCCAAAAGCGATACTCCGAACTGGGCGGCAACATGCATCTTAAACTCATGGAAGGGCAAGGTCACAACATGTGGCAAGGTTGGTTCCAAGACCCAACCTTAACCGATTTTGTCATTCATCATGCCCAAATAGAAAATCAACAATCATCACCAGACCGAGTATCGAATCCTAAACAAGATCTGTGGCTTCACTTCAAAGGAAAAGATGGACCTGGCAAGAACAAAAAAATTGTCTTCGTCGCCGCAGAACAGGAATATCGCAGCGAGCAGTCACTGCCGATGATGGCAAAGCTACTTGCGTCCCGCCACGGATTTGACTGCACCGTTTTATTTTCAGTGAATCCTGACGGGAAAGTAGATCCAACTTTACCAGCGCCTTTTAAGGAAAAATCCAAACACCATTTTATTCCGGGATTGGAGTTACTTGCGAACGCAGACTGTGTGGTTTGGATGTCAAGATTCATGCAATTGCCGGAAGAACAGTTGGCTTACTTCTACGAGTACTTCGACTCTGGAAAACCTCTGGTCGCACTACGGACAGCAAATCATGGATTTTGGGGAGTCAAACCATACCAAGTCAACGAGCAAAATATCTCCCTTCGCGAGTTACTGGGTGGCGCATTCATGTCGCACCATGGAGGATGGCACCGCGAGGCGACGATCGGCATTCCCGTTCTGGATAAGAAGTCACACCCGATTCTTTCTGGAGTTACCGACATATGGGGCACCTCCGACGTGTACCGCTGCCATGCCGAGGACAAGGGACTGCCCAACGATTGCACTGCTTTAGTGATGGGTCAGCCGGCGCAAAGTCTGGACGCTGATGCCCCACCTAATACAGACAAGGTGCCTTTACCAATCGCCTGGACCAAAACTTGGATCGGCAATAAAAACCTCGAATCGAAAATCTTTCATTTCACGATGGGTTCTGCAGAAGATTTTGCAAATGAAGGTGTTAGAAGAATCGTGGTCAATTCTATTTATTGGGGTTTGGATCTATCCGAACAAATTGATCCCACGCGATCAGTAGAACCTATTGATCCTTATCTACCGATGAAATCAGGTTTCAACTATGAAGCCCTCGGAGTCACGCCGCGAAGTGTTGACTATTATCAAATCCCCTAGCGGTTGTCTTCTACCACAAAGCATACGATGGAGTCGGACGAATCAGTCTTGGCTTGATTCACCAAGCTGTGTGTATTTTTTTGCAATACCTTTAGCTTTTTCGATTGGATAACGATCTGCGTTAATGCCCATCTTTTCCGTTACGGCCGATGCAAGATCAATGTCACAAATGTTAGCTAAGTCAACGAGAAACATGGTGATATCTGCTAATTCCAAGCGGACTGCAGTACGGAGTCCCTCATCTTCTAACACTTGAAACGACTTTTCGCTGCTAATCCAGCGAAAGAGATCCAGCAGTTCTCCCACTTCGGAAGCTAGAGCCATCGAGACATTTTTTGGGTCGTGAAATTGTTCCCAATCTCGATCGCGAATGAATTGCTGAACTTGATTCTTCAAATGTGTAATAGTTGTGTTGGAATCGGTTTGATTTTCACTTCGGTTCATTGTTTTCTTTTATTGCAACTGTTGATGCCGTCGATCACTTGCCAACTCCAAAGAAATCGAAAAATCATTTCGTGCTAGGTTGTTGAGCAGGGAGAATACCGACAATGACACCCCTAATCATGATCCGTAAAATAATGTCGCCTTTGGGATCGATCGCTGCTTTGTGAATGACCGATCGGTCAGGCGAAAACTTCGTGAATCACTCGGCCACCCGTTACTCCTAACGGTGACTCCTGTAATCCGTGATGATTAAAAATGAGCTGATGTGGATTAATCCCCATCAATTGGAGCATTGTGGCATGCATGTCATTGGGACTGATTGGATTTTCCACAACGGTGTATCCAATTGGATCGGTCTCACCAATAACTTGTCCTCCTTGAATTCCACCACCTGCCATCCATATCGAATAGGCCGCTGGCGAATGATCACGACCACCAGACTTTCCTTCCATCGTTGGTGTTCTACCAAACTCGCCAGCCCAAACAACGAGAGTTTGCTCCAATAAACCACGGCTTTTCAGATCTTTGATTAACGTGGCGATTGGCAAATCGGTTCGTTGAGCAAGTTTTTCATGATTGCTTTTTAAATTACTGTGAGCATCCCAACCGCCCACCCTGATCTGGATGAATGGCACTCCACGCTCAACCATTCGACGGCCTAATAAACACGCCCTTCCAACTTGTTCCGTTTTCGGATCCTGTAATCCGTAAGCTCTTCTCGTTCTCTCATCTTCACTTTTTAAACTAAATAGCTCCGGACCCGCCGTCTGCATCGCAAATGCTTGTTGGTAGCTGCGAAGTCGCGCATCGAGATCAGTTGTACCAATCTGGGTTGCGAAATCACGATTCATCGCCTCAATAGCCTCGAGCTCCATGGATCGCCGATGTGAATCGACGTTTCGAGGCGGAGTCGCATTCCGAATTCCACGCTCTGCGTCGATAACGGTGCCTTGAAAACGTGATGGTAAGAAACCACTGCTCCAACCTGCAGCTTGCGGGTATTGCATACCATCATTGTGGATATTCATTGCGATGAAGCTGGGTAAAGAATTCGAGTGCTTTCCAAGTCCATACAACGACCACGCACCAACGCTTGGTCGATCCCCAGTAGAGCTTCCCGTCAGCGCAACACACTCTCCTGGTCCGTGAACAGGATTTCTGTGTGTCATCGATCGAATGACGCAAAGCTCATCAATCATTTCCGACACGTGAGGAAGCAGGTCCGACACTTCAACACCGGACTCGCCACACTTTCGAAATCCCCAAGGACTTGGCAACAGGTTCTTTAGTCCAGCTCGTTTGATTCGAGGAACGAATTCAGCAATCGATTCAGGAACATCCTGACCTTCGAGATCCCTTAGCGTTGGTTTTGGATCAAAGGTATCGACCTGACTGGGACCGCCTGACATGAAGAGAAAGATAATACTCTTCGCCGTACCTGTATTTGGATAAGAATTGCCGTAGCTGCCCTCCTGCGAAATCAAAGCATTCAAAGCAACGCTTAAACTTGATATACCTGCGCTGAAAGCAAAATGCCTGCGACTGATAGAGTTTGGCAGAGTGGGTAATATCATCGATCTTGGGCTTACGGCATGTATAGGAATTCACTTGAGTTGAAAATCACGACACAAACACTTGCTAGACCGTGCTCTGTCTCCAATTTCGTGAGAATCTGGCTTTCGATCGTCGTCGGATCGCGATTCAGCGCCAATCGGATGACTCGTTCAACCGATTTCGCTCGTACCGCAAACGCGTCAGCCATCTCATGAACAAAATGATTGTTAAGTAGCCATAACGGCTGCAAGGCATTAGTTGAAACTTGACGTTTCGCACAACTGACTACACCATTGGGACCATCGAATAAATCTTGCTGTAGTGGAAAATTATCTCGCTTTTGCTTTAGATATAAACTGCGTCGATTCGATCGCTCATCTTCACTCGGTCCTCCGATCTGCTTATCTAATTTTCCAGCTAACATTAGCATGGAGTCACGTATGACTTCGGATTCCAAACGCCGCGGTTGCCATCTCCAGTAGGTGTCGTTGTTCGGGTCAAGTTGTTGATTAGCACTGTTCAGCTGACTAGATCTTTGATAAGTATCTGACGCTAAAATAAGTCGATGAATCCGATTAGTATCCCAATTTGAATCAATTAATTCGCAAGCCAAATAATCTAGCAACTTCGGTTGTGTGGGCTTCTTTCCCTGCAAACCAAAATCATTTGGAGATTTGACTAGGCCGCGACCAAAATGCCACTGCCATAGTCGGTTGACCCAAACTCTAGCAGCTAATGGATTTTTATCGGAGACTATCCAGTGTGCGAGATCAATCCTTGTCTTAGGCTTTGAATTACCGAATTCATCCTGGGTTCGAAATATTTTTGGCCAATCAGATTCGACTCCGGGTCCGGGAGTCTTTACATCACCACGAATCAAGATTCTCGCGGGATAATTTGCCACGGTGGTCGGATCGTGACTAAGTGGCCATCGCATCTCATGCGGCATAACCGTCAGCTTTTTGAAGGCAAATTGGGGCGCATAAAAAGCCCATGTTTGATCCGCCTGTTTTAAACGATTATCAATTTGATTGAGTCGGAATTTCTCGCCTGATCTCATTTGTGAAATGATCGTCTCTGGAGTGACGTATATCGGCTCTGGATAGTTTTGTTCTCGTCTAAATCGGATGATACGTCGTCTTACTGAATCAAATAACTGATCACGTTCGTTTGCGAGCACCTCAACGGCAAGGTCGTTTGACAAGAGTATATTCTGCGGCTGCCCACCGGTAAAAAACGCCTGTAATCGGTAATAGTCGCGCATCGAGACAGGATCAAACTGATGATGGTGACATTGCGCACACTGAACAGTGAGCCCAAGAAAGGTTGCACCTACATTAGCGGTAATGTCATTCAAAATATCATTTCGCTGAATGTCTTTATCTAACTCATTTCCACTGTAACGCGCTGAGGCTAAGTAGCCTGTCGCGATCAATGAATCATCGTCAGCGGTTTGAAGCTCATCACCGGCCAATTGGCTAATAACAAAGTCTCTGTAATTCAACCCATGATTGAAAGCCTCGACGACCCAATCACGGTATCGCCATGCATATTTTCGATCTCGATTGTGCTGGTATCCGTTACTCTCTGCCCATCGTGTCACATCTAACCAATGCCGCGCCCATCGCTCACCATAAGCTGGATCTGAAAGAAAGCTAACGACGCTACTACGCTGCTCTTCCCTGTTTTCCGCCACGGGCAATCCGAGCATATCAAGCGTACGCCGTCTCTCAAGTTGATCGGGCGATGCGATTGGATTGGCAATAATACCGATCTCCCTCTGAGACTCAGTAATGAACGCGTCGATGGGACTGCCGAAACCGTTTGCATCCTCAAAGGACGGTATCTGTGGTCTAACCAGTGCTTGAAACGCCCAATGATCGCTAACTGGAATGGAATCCGGAAGTAGTTCCTCGTCCCAATCGAGACCCTCGTTAATCCAAGATTCAATAATCTTTCGCTCTCGTGAATTTAAAGATGCGTCACCGGGTGGCATCTTTGATTCAGAGATCAAGCGATAGAGCTCGCTACTTTCGGCGTCATAGGGAATGACCTGATTCAAAACGTGATCAAATTGATCCAGCCGGACTTTTGTGTCGTCATCGGATTCGTCATGACACTCAAAGCAATTGGATTTCAGAATCGGTAAGACGTCGTTTTTGAAGGATACCGTCTGATTAATCTTTTCACTGGTAATTTTTGAATTGTAAACATCGGAACGCGGATCAATAGAAGACAGATCCATGATCTCGCCCCATGATTTTGCAATCCGAAAATCGCTGATGACGATTTCGTCACCGATCTCGGTCTTCCCACCAGTGGAGAACCCTATCCAGTTGATCTGACGAATTGACTGATCGCTTTTAACTCGAATATCAGGTTCAATAGCTGAATCAGACCTCGGATCAATCCACATCTCAAGGGTATCGAACGGTTGGTTCACACCCAATTCGGACTTCGACAAACGCCCGACCATATCGTACCACTGATCACCAACTAACTCTTTGGCAAACACTTGCTTGGAAGAATCAAACCGGATCATGAATCGATTGGTTTTCCCATCGGTGTGCAATCCAAGATTGGGAACATGATTGGCGTGAGGACTCTGATCATTGCCCTCCTGGGAGTCAAACCACAGCACGAAAAATTCACCGTTTCCAGTCTCGGGATCATCAATACAGATCGCGCGATACTGAAACGCAAACCGCACATAGATTTGATCCAGATAATCTTCGGATTTCAGTGACCGTCGCAAAGGATTATGTCTTGCTCCTGTCCCGTTAATCAAAAACTGCTGTTTTGCCAGATCAGTACGCTGCCAGTCACTTTGAGATTGCCCGTACGCTTGGCCCCGGGCACCGACCAGCCAACAATACTGACATAGAAGGCACGCCACCAAGAGTCTGATTAGGTGCAATTCATTCAACAACACGATCTAGAAACCAGAAAAACTAGGGAGCCGGTAGACACTCACTTGATATGATCTCGCGAGGTGTCTAAGTAGCAAGGCGAATCGTTCTCTCTACAATCCTAAGCTTAATTCACTTTAGTGGCCCGTGCGAACCAAGAGTAACTAATTACCTACATCTATCACTTTTGGCGATTGAGACTCTCTCGATCCACCGAGCATCATTTTGCAGTATGCAATTGGATGGAGCTTCGAATCGATGTGATCAACTCTCGATCTTTTACTTGGGCATCTGTTAGCATCATCGCAAAATTGTCGGCAATGATCTCTTCTGGATGAATGATATACTTTGTGTTCTCCCCAATCTGCCTCAGATAATCGGGGTGTTGAGGCGTGATCAACTTTGGTGATCCACTGTCGAAAACCGGAACCCAAACACCTTGAGTCTTCTCGCGTAATTGCAGCAGTTCAAAATTAAGGTAGCTAAATAGACTTGTTTGGCTTTCGTTGTAAGTCTGTGTAGAAAAAAGGTATGGCGCCACAACCACATCGGTACCGTCTTGATCTGTGAGGCGAATCACGTGTTCCATCATAGGTGCATCAGGATTGGTGAGCCGAGTCTCGCGAAGTGAATTGGGTAGCTGAATGCTCTGCACTCGCTCGAACCCAATCAAAGAGAAAAGGCGATCTCTGAGTTTTTGATCTGATCGAGAGATGACGTGGAATAATTCATGGGCTAATAATCGCGTAGGCGGCTGATTGTCTCCTGCAAGTTTTTGTCTTGGAAAGACAATTGCATTAGACCGCGTATATGCCGCACTGCTTTCTTCCTTCCCGGTAGTTTTGATGAGCAAGACTGAATCCTCCCAACCAATACCGATTTCAGTCAATTTTGGTATCAATTGCTCGGTTGCTTGTAAGATTAACTTTTTCTCTGACTCTTCCCACGGCAAAACTTGATCTGCGGCTAAGCTCAAGACAGCGGCCGAACCTAAATCTGTAGCGGACTGCAGCCGAACCTTTCGATCAAATGGACTCATTTGCTCGATGAAATCATCTCGCCTACCTAATACCAATCGGGCTTGGTCGACCGT
Organism: Rubripirellula sp.; assembly: GCA_016779185.1. Taxonomy (GTDB): domain Bacteria; phylum Planctomycetota; class Planctomycetia; order Pirellulales; family Pirellulaceae; genus Rubripirellula. Next base: position 3,651 of record JADHOA010000012.1, on the reverse strand, counting down.
TGCGAAATCGAATCGCAAACCAAATTCAGCCGCATCAAGTGCCTTACCCGCTGCTAGAAAAACAAGTAAGTTCGAAAGATAAAAAGCTACTGAAAAACAAATAGACTTGGACATGTTGTTTGCTCTTTAAACCTATTTTGGCTGAAACCACCCACACACTTACCGCGTCATTATTGGTTGGCTAGCTCTTTTTTTCTTTTTTCTATGATCGCAAAAGGGTCTTCCGGCCATTGATGTGGGTTCACATAACGATCCGCATCGCGCAGCGCTATCACTTTAAATTTTTTCAACGCGAGATATCTCAAGTAAGCTTCGAATTGATCAACGGGACTACTTACCCAACTATGCGCCGTATCGGGCACTCCGTGGAACTGGAGTACGGCTAGTCGACCTTCTTCTGATTTTTCGACTGCGCGTATAAAATCTTCAAGTTGCCAATTTGGTCGCGCATCACCTGCTGAAGGAATCAAGTAGGGATGATCAACTCCGGGCTCATAAGGGAAACCCTGACCAAACTCATATGGGTACTCTGGCGCACCTCCTCTTCTCGCAAATAAAATCCCGTGTTCCTTTAAAATCGGGAATGCCGAAGGCGTGATCGCATTACCCGGCCATGCGAAAGACACCGGTTTTTGAATTCCATATTGTTCACAGCGTTGTTCGATTCCAACCAATTGGTCGTTCAAACGAGAAACTGTTTTTTCGGTGATCCCCATATGATCGCGAGTGTGATTCCCGATTTCAAATCCATCCCGATCCATCGTTCGAATCTGTTCCCAAGTTAGGTAGTCTTTTTTATTCGAAGAAAAGTCCCAGCCCTCCGTAATGAAGAACGTTGCTCCAAATTGGTATTTCAAAAGCAATGGACGAACAATGGAATAGTGAGATGCCGAAGCATCATCAAATGTTAAGATAACAACCCGATTCTCATTTACCTTGGGTTCGTTTTCCGGCCTGTCTTTTTGTTGACCTTTTGCGTCTCGGTGCAAGCAAGGCAGCAGAAGGACGAGGACACACAGAATGAGAAAGAGCGGTTGACCTGAAACAAGGCTCGTTTTTTCTGAATCGAATTCGTTCATTAGTTCCCATAGTTTCCTGACAAGATTATCAACCGTTGCCTGACGTTCCGAGATCACCAGATCGCTGCAAGCGCTTTGTTCATCGTTACTTTACCAATATTGGTATTGCTGATGACTGCTTCATCAACGCCCATCGATTGTTAAAATCAAAAAGAGCTAAGAACTTGATGATGAAACCTGCAGCAGTTGGTTCTCGAGTTTGGGAGAAACCTGAATGAGATTGGGCTTGTACGAGAAAGGTTACGAATGAAATTTACTCGAATCGAAAATTCAAAAAAGCTCGACCGGATCATCCTCTATTTAATGACTTTGGTTTTATTCGCCTCGACCCTTTCTGCGCAAGACTCCTTAAAAGAAACTCCGGCGACCGCTAACCGGTGGAATCCGTCAATCGGGACAAAATTACCGACCGATCTAGCGAGTCATTTCAAAACCCCTTCAAAATGGAAAAACCAATACGGTACCTATCGTTCGCCGCTTATCAAAGAAGACGGCACATTCGTATCAACAAACCAAGAATGGCAAATTCAACGGACCAAGATTAAGGATTGGTGGATGCAAAAACTAGGTGCGTGGCCGCCGATCATCACCAAACCAACACTGAACATCTTGAAAACAGTTGATCGTGGTAATCACTTTGAGCATGAAGTTTCATTTCTTTGGACACCCACTGAATCCACGGTGGGCTATCTTTTAATTCCAAAATCCGACGAAAAGAAAGCAGCAGTCGTCACGGTGTTCTACGAACCAGAAACGGCAATTGGCCAAGGCAAGCCAAACAGAGATTTTGCCATTCAACTTACTAATCGCGGTTTCATCACATTATCGATAGGGACAACCGAGGCAACAGCAGCACAAACCTACGGGATCTATCATCCGTCAATCAACAATGCGACGGTTGCGCCGCTATCGATGCTGGCTTACGCCGCCGCGAATGCTTGGCATGTTCTTGCCTCGCTGGAAGAAGTAGATCCTAACCGAATCGGCATTGTTGGTCATTCGTTTGGCGGAAAGTGGGCAATGTTCGCTTCGTGTCTCTTTGAAAACTATGCCTGCGCTGCGTGGTCTGATCCAGGTATTGTCTTTGACGAATCGCGTCCCAGTGTTAACTACTGGGAACCGTGGTATCTAGGCTATCACCCGCCTCCCTGGCGAAAACGAGGTTTGATCACACCCCAGAATCCGGCGAATGGAGTTTATAACGAACTACGAAGCGGTAACCACGACCTGCATTTATTACATGCGTTAATGGCACCAAGACCATTTTTAGTATCAGGTGGTTCAGAGGATCCACCAAATCGATGGGAGGCACTGAACCACACGATTGAAATCAATGATCTACTAGGTTTCCAAAATCGAGTCGGCATGACCAATCGACCGTTGCACGATCCGAATCCAGAATCGAATGAAGTGATCTACAGGTTCTTCGAGCACTTCTTAGCCGATCAATGATATTCAAGCTTCAAAAAAATATAATTTACTCAGACCTGTTTAACAGCCTCTTACGCAGTTCGCATGCGGGATCTGTTCCCAACGACACCCAATACATTTCAAACAAAACATAAAAGGCACCGATGAATTTTCGACGAGCGATTCTCTGCACTTTCCTTATTTTGATGCCCGCTTGCTGCGTGAATGCCCAAAAGGCAACCAAACCTAATTTTGTCTACATCATGGCTGACGAGCTGGGCTACTTTGAACCTGGTTTTATGGGTGGTAAAAAAATCCAAACGCCACGGCTGGATCAGATGGCAAAGAAAGGAATGCAATTTACACAGCTACTTGCGGGTTCTTCGGTTTGCGCACCAACACGATGCACATTGATGACCGGTAAACACAGTGGCCATAGCTCCGTCAGAAAAAATGGTGGTGGTACACCTCTTCGAGCTGATGAGACCACCATTGCCAGTCTCCTAAAAGCGGATGGCTACGCGACGGGTGGTTTTGGTAAATGGGGATGTGGAGGACGGGGTTCAACCGGCGTACCTGAGAAACACGGCTTTGACATTTTTCTTGGTTACTATGATCAGGTTCATGCTCACACTTATTATCCACCATACCTAATCAGGAATAGCAAAGAAGTTCCATTGGCCAACAACTTTGGCATGAGCAATGGTGATCAATACTCGCAATACATCATTCATGATGCCGCTAAATCTTTCATTAGGCAGAACGCTGAACAACCATTTTTCGCCTACCTCCCCTACACGCCGCCGCATGGTCTATTCGACATCCCAGAGACAGATCCCGCATGGTTAATTTACAAGGACCGACAATGGCCTGACCAAGCGAAAAAGTACGCCGCAATGGTAACGATGCTCGATCGGCAAGTCGGCGAGATCATTGATCTGTTGCGCGAGCTTCACTTAGAAGAAAACACGCTTGTTATTTTTAGCGGCGACAATGGCGGTGCTGATTACTTCAGCTCAAAGGACTATCCGCGTGGATTTCATCAGGCAAACATTCATCCCGAATCAGGCATTGAATTTCGTGGAAAAAAAGGAAACCTCTATGAGGGGGGTTTGAGAATCCCGTTTGTCGCGTATTGGCCAGGCAAAATCAAATCCGGTGA
>JADHOA010000259.1 GCA_016779185.1 Rubripirellula sp. | reverse complement strand
CTTCGATTCTTGGTAAGGCCTTATCTTTAGTAGGACTAGATTGCCAACGATCGAATAGTGGATTTCGGCATCGTCGAGTTGCTGATCCGGGTTGTCGACCGGTTCGGCATAGATTCCCTCACCGGTCTCAGTGTTATTTTCAATTTTGATCGTGAGGTCACCGCCAACGGTTTCCACAAACACGAGATCGTCGATGGAAATGTGTGGGTGCGCACCGTAATGATGTTGATCTCGAGTCGTTTTGCTCCAACGAAATTCATGTTGTGGTGGGTCTCGTACCTCGTGCTCACTACGGTTGTCGATGTATTCGATCGAATCCGACGTTACTCTCCATTTAAAGGATTTGATGTCTTGCGTCGTCTTGCCGACTTGAAACACCATATGAAGCATTGGTCCTGACCGAAAGAACCGAGCGAATCGAGTGTTTTTGTAGAAGCGATAGAGTTCATTGAAGTCTTTGGCAAACTGCTGATCGCCGATTAAATCGAGAGGGCGAGAGTGGAATTGTTGTTCCGAAAATTGGTAGGCGGAGAATACGTCGGAGAGATGGATATCGGTTTTGAGTCCAAATTGAACGTTGTATCCAAAAAGAAATTGGTTACCGACCGAGACAATGTCCCGCGGAACACAGTTGTGTTCGGTGTTCACGCGGTCGGTTGCCACGAGAGTGGTTTCAATGTTTCCGAACACTTCTGCTCGGGACGCATTGAGCTTGTTGAGACGCTGGCGTAGATCCGTGGCGGCGTCTCGCAAACGATTTCGCAAGACTTCGTAGGTGCCGGCGGCGAGTTGATTGGATTCCGTCATTGTGTCGGTTGTTAGGTGCCGCAGACCGCAATGCCACTATTGGAGTACTGCCCTGCATCCTTTTCGTTATTGCGATCCAAGTGTCTGGTTTTAATTTGCGAACAGCGTTTGCACTGTCTGCAGGTAATCGCCACATGGCTCTTGCGGCGATTACCAAAGCATGATGAGGGACGACCTAGCCTGCAGGTTTTTGGGCTAGGTTTTAATGCTCTCGATTAATCCTTTGCGTTTCGGCATTTGGTAATCAGGAGTCGGACTTGGCGATGGCTGTTTGCGCCTTGGATCGGTTGCCGAGTAGCCTTCCGACTTTTTGGTCAGCAGCATTAGCGGTGCCCGCGATGCTTAGCAGACTAGCTAGTTGAGTACGGACTTCATTGGTGTCCGCCATCCCCAGTAACTTGGCGATGAGCGCGGCTATTGAAAGGTCCTTGACACCATCGGGATCTAGATTGAAGTTTGCAATGAGATCTTGCAGTTGATCTTTGAAGTACTCCGCATTGCCATCAAAGAAGGTCTCTTTGATGTCGGTTGCAACTTTACTGTTATAGACAAAACGATCGATTGCTTTTCCACCTTTGACAGCGGAAGTGATTTGGTCAAAGAATTCTCCATCGCCACCCACGATGTCGATCCTAGCGGCTTTGAGTGCATCGCCGACAACTCCTGCCTGGCTCTCTGCAATGCCTTTCTGTGCATTGATGGCCGCGATTTCGACTTCTTTTTCTTTATCAAGTTGAAGCTTGAATTCTTCGTGGTCTTTGCCGACCGCATCAAGTTGCTTCATCGCTTCAGCTTTTTCGGTGATGCCAACCGCTTCGCTATGATATTTTTCTCTCGATACATTGGCTTCAGCCATTCCCTGTTTCTCGATGGCTTCGGCCTTCGCTTCGATACCTTTGGCCTCCGCAATCGCTTTCTTTTGGAGGACCGAAGCTTCTGCAGTTCCCTCTTTTTCTAAACTGCTTGCTTTGGCTTCTTGGACGGTTGCCTCGGCGAGACCTGTGGCTGCCGCTTTTGCAGCTTCGGCTTCGGCCAGCATTTTTGTTGCGGCTGTCTCTTTTTCGGCGGCATCGCGTTTCGCTTCGGCTTCGATACGGATTTTTTCGGCAAGAAGCACGCTTGCGTCCTTCTCAGCCTGCGCAAGTTTGGTTTGCCGGATTAGTTCTTCTTCGGCTCGCATTTCTGCGGCGGTAACTTGAACTTTCTTGAGACGATCGGCTGCGGCGATTTCTTCGGTATCCTTGATTCGCTCTTGCTCTTCGACGACGGCCCGTTCGACCGCGACACGCTCGCGAATCACCTCTTGGATATTACGCTTTTCGATTTCGATTGCTTTGTCTTTTTCAACATCTGCAACACCGACCACTCGTCGTCGCTCGGTCATTTCCAGTTCGCGATCGCGTTGAACTCGTTCGACTTCTACCGCGTCTGTCTTTTCTTTATTTCGCTGTGCAACAAGCACTTGCCTTGCTTTGTTTTCTTCTGCAACGCCAAGTTCTTCTTCGGTGGCGATTCTAGCTCGCTCGGATTCGAGCCTTTGCTCTTCTTGCACCTTTTTGGCAGCCGCTCGTTCTCTTGCTGCAATCTCGGAAATTTCCCGCTGTTGTTTTTCCACCGCTTCGACTCGCTGACGCTCGAGCGCAAGAATGGTTTCTTCTGCCTCGACATCCTGTTTCTTCAGGATTTTCTCTTTGTCACGAGTGAATTGGTTTTCTTTGACCTTCTCTGATGCGGTTAGCTCGGTGATCTTTTTAATGCCTTCTGCATCAAGAATGTTCGACGGACTAAGCATCTCCAGAGGCGTTTGTTCGAGATAATCGATCGCCGCGTCGTCGAGTCGATAACCGTTGAGATCGGTGCCGATCACTTTGAGGATTTCTTCTTTGAATTTGTCTCTTTGGTCGTATAGATCGACAAAGTCAAATTGCTTGCCCACCGTCTTTAAGGCTTCGCTAAATTTCGCATCAAAGAGTTCTCGTAGCGTTTCGATTTCACTACACCGTTTTGCACCGATCGATTGCGCTACCTCTTTCATTTCTTCTTGCGTGTTATCAACGCGAATGAAGAATGCCACTTTGATATCAGCTCGGATGTTATCGCGACAAATGAGTCCTTCACTGCCTTGGCGACTGATCTCGAAACTCTTCAGCGTCAGGTCCATGAACTCAAAACGGTGAAACAGAGGAACAATGAATTTTCCTCCCGCCGTGGTGACATCAAGCCCCCCTAAGCCTGACTTGACGATTGCTTTGTCTGGCCCAACGACAATGAAGTATTTTCGGAACGTTAGCAGGGCCGCAAAGATCGCAAACGACACAAGGTAGATGCCGATCATCCATCCACTGGTCCAGTCAAAATCTGCTAGGGGAAGCGAGGAGGTCACGAGACTTGCTCCGTGGGAATAGGTGTGACGGTGAAAATTCTTTTTTTAGGCTCGAACTCGATGATCATCGCTTTGCTGCCTTTCGAGATGACACTTCCGTCAGTTCGAATATTCAGCAGCAAAGGCGCCGCGTTGGTTTGGAATTTTGCTTGGCCAAATTTTGAGTCCGCCCGACTCGTTGAAACCACGCAGATCTCACCAAGTAGATTGGCGTGATCGTAATTGGGTGGCGGCGTGAAATATTTGAGTAAGGGTTGGGTGCATCCTTTTGTGATGCCGACGGCGATCACAGAATTGCGGACACTAAGAATCCCACTCGTTATCCAGTCGGAAGCGTATTTTTCGCTGTCGAATTGGTGCCAAAATCCGTAGGAAATTCCCCAAAACGCCACCGCAAAAATTCCACCCCACAGAATAATTGGCAGACGTCCAAAATTCGTCCATCGAATTGTGGTTCCGCCGATTCCGTGGACAAAATCCCAGTTGAGTGGGATTATTTCGGTTAGATCGGTGCCTAGAGGGGGGGCTTCGGGCAAATCTGGCGCATCCAGCCCCAATTCAAATAATCCCAGCATTCCAAGGATGGAATACACAACCAGCAAAATCGCGAGAATAGAAGCTGGCCATACCGGTCCAACGAACATTCTGTCAGCGAGATCAAGGACCAATTCGTGCAATTTTGGATTCCTTTCACCGGAACGAGGTTTCAAAAGATTCATTTGTAAAGCGGGCGGGGGGACCGATGGTCGATGCGGCTATTTAACCCCGAATTGAGAATCAAAAGAGGGGAATCACTTCTCCGAGTCGTGGCCCAGAGCTTCCAGTTCTTCCAACGGTTCCATGCACTGGGAATCGATCCGTCGTTGTGAATCCGTTGACTATTTTGATCCAGTCGGCGCGTTCCACCACCAGCGTTGTTCAACACGTGGGTACGAAGCTTTGTCTGGGGTGTGTGTCGTCCGGAGCGGGTATCGAATTACGACCTCGTCGACGATTTGCGAGGAATCAACCAAGACGCCACCACTCGCTAAAAGCACGTGATGGCGTTTATTCCCATGTCTCACCGTGTGCATCGTTCCGATCGACGCGACCTGTCTCGGTGTGGGAAGGATCGCTGGGCTGCTGGTTGCACCGTTGACTAGCGTTTCGATGATTCTCATTTGGTCAGGAGATTGGCTGAATCGGTTGATGAGTTCACCGATGGATGCCGCTTCAAAGATCGATTCGACTGCTCCGTAGATCGGGTAATCTTCGCAGATGCTCCGCCAATTGAGGTTGAACGATTCAACAAACGATTCGGTTCGCGGGTCACGGGTAACATCACCCCGGGCTCCATTACGCTGCGCCCGCTCGTTTTCGCTGCTGAGGCGAATTGGCTGACCCTCGATTTCGAAAATGCTTTGATCTTGATTTGAGAATACCTGGCGACGTTGAGCGGTGAACCAAAGCCGAAGTAGCAGTTCTTGTGGCGGTCCCTGAGCAATCGTGGCATCAATCGCATCCAGGTAATTAATCGCAGGATTTGGCATCGGATGCTGGCCCAAGGCGAGTTGTTTCATGTGGCGATCCGCCTCCACCAAGACGTATCCGATTGGTGTATCGCCAGGCACACCAAAGACTTCGACCCTTTGCAATCCGAGAGCTGAAATTAATGCTTCGCTTGCATCACCGATTGGTATCTTTTTCTGTTGAATTTGCTGTCCCACGCGAGCAGCTTGGATTAATCCTTCTCGCGTCGGATCAATGGTGCAACCGAAAGGCTGTTTGGCAAGGCTTGACCATAACGCTACTCGCAGAAATTCGAGTTGGATCGTATTTCGATGAGTTTTGAGGTCTCGAAACCAGCCTTGTTGTTGATGGATTCCGTTGACCCGACCAGCAAGCACAATGTCCGATTCCTCCAGAAAGATCGTTTGCACCTCGGATAGTCCCGCAAGGTTTCGCATTGCATCGGAGGGAGATATTCCGGTCTGTTGCCACTGATTCCACTGCGATACCAATCGCCGTAGGGAAACGAAACGCATCTCGCTTGGCTGCTTCCAGGACTCACTACCCTTTGCAAGAGGTTGATTCAAACGCGATAGGCCTTCACCCTTCATCTTCGTCAATCCAAGCGAGGAAGGCGTGTCCAAAATCGGCTGGCAATCTAAGAGTGTCCCGCTGGAATCAACAAATACTCCTTGAGGATAAGGCGCCATGGTGCTGGGGCCACCAAGTGCTTCCCAAGTATCTGGAACCACCGTGGTTTGAATGAGGTCGATGAGTGACTGGAAGTCTGCAAATGAACCGCCGCCCTCGCCAGACTGAGTGCCACTCGTAAACCCTGCCAAGTTTTCGTTTAATGACTTCGAAGGGTAGTTGTCGTCTGTTTGCTCGTCGCGATTGTTGGTTTGAGCAAAGGCGGTTAGCGAACTCAAAAGGTGGGATTGCAGAACGATCACCAAACAGAATGCGACGCGGGGCAGAACCATGCCTCGCCCCGTAAGAATCGCTTTTTCAAAGCTTCTGTCCATGGTTTGTCCTGACGATCGAAGTGGCTTCGGGAATGAATGCCGTGGTGATCCAGTGAAATAGAGGATAACAGAATCCTGTCTATTTCGCTCACATTCACTGAGCAATTTTTAAAATCGGCACTGCATTGATCCACAAAAAAAAGGCTGAACTCCCGAGGGAGTTCAGCCTTTCGTGTTTCATCACGACTGAAGGAGCGTCAGCAATTTGACCTACAAAATTCTTGAAATCAGTCCCACCACCACTGACCTGGCTCTAGGTTATTCGGCCCCGAAACTTCTTGAACCTTTGAGTTCGCCCCAACGGTATCGACTTCCACATTCTCACTACGAAGTGCCATACGTGGTTCAACATGCACTCCACCGCCGAGTGGCGTCATCAAGGTGTTGCCTTTCCAAATCGCATTGACCGCAGTTTCTACTTGAGCAGGCGCGGTGTAGGTTTCAACGGCAACTTTCGACTCGTCCATCAGAGTTGGCATTTGCCATTCCAGCTTTCCATAAAAGTCTTGCTGCTGGATGTACGCCGCTGCAATCGAAACGTCAATTAGCTGCCGAAGCTCAGCATAGATTCGAACTCGCTGCTGAATCTCGTTATACTTTTCGGTGAACTCTTCGCAGAAAGCTTGACTAGCACGATTCACTCTGCCGCTCGCCGAACGCTGACCACCGACGACTCGTTCGTTGGCGCCGACCAATTGGACACCGCGTTCTTTGATTCGCATCGCAGCTCCGTCCTCACTGACCGCAATCCC
>JADHOA010000258.1 GCA_016779185.1 Rubripirellula sp. | reverse complement strand
CAACCAACCTGATGGCTCGACTGAAGATAATGAAGAGAATTTTACGATTGATACCGCGACTCGCATCTGGAGAGGACGCGAAAGAATCACGGTTCAAGAGTGGATGGAGGAACAAGGATGGAAACTCGGCTCCAAGATCGAACTCGGATCGACGTCGGTTCACCTGAATGTGATTTGGAAGCCAACACCAGAAGGGATCTTCACTCGTTTCCATCTATCGGATATTTGGCTTGATGAGGTTGCCGTTCAGCGAGCAGCAAACCAACAATCACAGAATCATAAACAGTTTATTCGCGCTCGCTGGATGCCAGCATACGTCGATGCAGTTGAGTACGGACAGTTCGGTGAAGCGATTGTAACGGCGACTCTGTTCGGCGGGATGCACCCTGACCTATACGACGACTTTAAAGTCGAGGACGGGGCGATGATGAACCCAGTCGAAGCAACGCTCAAACACACGCACGGTGCCTATGGACCAGCTCACATGGCGTGTCGAGGACCTATCCTTGAGGTCAACCGAAGCGATGCCGAACCGCCACTCGGTAGTAGTGGCATTCAAATTCGATTCAAAACTGACCTGATCATCGAAGGTATCCGACCGGGTAAAGTGGTGCGTGTTAGGCCAGCATCATGGCCAGTGGTGAACCTTCCTCGCGAAGAATACCTGAACGATGGCTCCTCTATCTCAGAAGAAAGATTCCCGACGCCTTCAATCTTTCCCAAATATTAATCCAGCCACGATTCACGGAAGTAACACACTAGCGACATGCTGAATAAATTACACGAGGCTCGGTATATTTCATCCCGTTCTAGATTCACCGCTGCGAACGTCACTCGAGTGATCATGACTACTGCACTCGTGACCACCACCACCGCAATATCGCTTGCACAAACAATCGTTTCTCAATCACCTGAAATTAGCACATCGGCGAACCAAGTACCGACAACGCTGAACTCAGGGGCGGGATCGATTGAATCTCGATCATCCAAAGCATCTTCTGATGACAAGCAAGCGACCCCGGGATTAGACACTGCGAATCGATCGCCGCATGTCGTCTTAATTCTGGCCGATGACTTGGGCTACGGAGACATTCAACCGCTGAATAGCTCATCCTCGATTCCGACCCCCAATTTCAATCGGCTTGCAAGACAAGGACTCAGTTTTACGGATGCACACACCCCCTCGTCGGTGTGCACACCGACACGCTATGGATTGCTAACAGGACGTTACTGCTGGCGCACCTCTCTTAAAAGTGGCGTGCTTAACGGCTACGGTGAACCTCTAATCGATGCCGATCGGTACACCCTCGCTCGACTCATGAAGTCAGCCGGATACCGGACCAACGTGATAGGGAAGTGGCACCTGGGTCTTGGATTCAAACGAGTGGACAGTGAGATTGATTTGAGCCAACCTCTCGAGTTTCATCCCGGCCATGTCGGTTTCGACCACTCCCTTGTTATCCCGGCCTCTCTGGATTTTCCACCCTACGTGTATTTTGAAGATGGACTAGCGACCAACCACGAGCTACAAGACCAGTCAGCGGTGCCTTTCCCCGCCTTCACGCGTCAAGGCCCGCGAGCGATTGATTTTGAACCACGAAATTGCCTCGACCACTTAACGGATAAGACTCTCGAGATTATCCGGGACATGAAGAATCATGACGCGCCGACTTTTATCTACTTTCCCCTAACCGCTCCACACAAGCCGGTTCTTCCCAATGCGCTTTTTAGCGGGTCCAGCGAGTTCGGACCCTACGGAGACTTTATACGACAAGTCGACCACACGATTGGTCGAGTGATTGAAACGCTAGAGCAACAAAAACAGCTCGATAACACCATCCTCATTGTCACAAGTGACAATGGTTCATTCATGAAACGTATCCCAACCGATTCAACCGATCATATCATGGATTCGTCGGTTCAAGGCTATCACCTCGAGAACCACAAGGCAAACGGATCTTGGAGGGGGACCAAGGCTGATATATGGGAAGCAGGACACCGAGTTCCCTTTTTTGTTAGATTGCCAAATAAGCGTCATGCAGGATCTAGAATCACCCAAGTGATCGGATTGATTGACATCATGGCAACTCTCGCTGATTTCCTTGAGGTCCAAATCCCTGAGACAACCGCACAGGATTCCTATAGTTTTGCAAACCTACTGCGGTCTCCTAATCATATTCACCAGCGTCCTCCACTGATTTGTCACTCGTCCGCCGGGATGTTTGCCATACGGTCAGGACCATGGAAGTTGATCGCAGGGAATGGAAGCGGTGGACGCGAACAACCCAAGGGAAACGCCTTCGAAGAACCGTGGATTCTTGTCAACCTTGAAACGGATCCAACCGAGTCGAAGAATGTAGCAGAGGCTCATCCTGAAATCTTCGTGCAACTGAAGTCACAACTGCTCGAGATCAAGGGAAACGACTAGATTCATACCAGCCTCATTATTCTGCGGCGGATTCTCCGAAAGCAATGAGAACGCCCCAATTGATTGAGCGAAGTGATCTCAGATTGGCTTGATCTCACCCAAGAGACAGACCAAAGACATTGACGTTGGCACACATTACGTTGCTACTACTGCCAACTCATCTAATTGTCATGATGAGTTTCGCAAACGTTATCAGCCTTAGTTGGCAAAACAAGCGACGCCATCGTGAATGTTCAATCGTGAATGTCGAAAAGAATCAAGACGAGACCTTCGAAGGATTCACCGGCATGTCGACATCAACACTGGAAATCCCGAGATAACAACTACAGTGGTTGCAGATCGCCAAAGTTTTGGGAGTTGCTCCGCCGCACCGTGTGCAATTTCGCAAACGCTCAATCTTATTCGTTGCTGGAATCCCTCGGTTGACTACGGGGATACCAACGTGGCTCGGATCACCCAAAATACGCATGATACTAGTATCACTCACGGCATCCGGTTCTGTTTGGGTTTTAACCGTCGATGCAAAGACAAAAGCAATACGACATTTGGGACATCGAACCCGCGATCCTTGCAGTTTCACATCTCCACGAACGCGATGTCCATTGGGACAACTGCACGTTAATTTCGATACATTTTCACTCATGATCTTCACTCCTTTTGCCCACGCGGGATTATCAACATCCCACCATGCTGCAATTACCAACCGCCTCTAGACTAATCGGTTTCGATTATTTTTCAGCAAAATCACCGATGGGAAAATTTAGCCGCTAGGTATGTCTACAAGGGAAGGATTCCCGACAAACCAGAAACCGCTGCTACCATGCGACGAAATACCCCGCTCTCTCGGTGACATTATTAAGCCATGGCAAGAACTAAAGGCCCAACAGGAGAACCGCTGCATGTCGGAAAGCCAATCAACCCAGAGCGTGGCCCGATGGCAGTTTGATCAATCCATAGAGACGAGATAATTCAGTCATGAGCATTACTGCGGTTGATCTCGACTGCCGCAGTGCAGTGCACCTAATCCCCAGACCATCTCACGGCAATCAATCGTTTCAACTTGGATCTGAGTCAAATCTTGGAAAAGACCCTTCGCGTAATCATCCGTCTTCGCACCAAAAGATGGAAGAAGCAATCGGTCGGGTCCGAGTCTCAAGAAGTTGCAGTAGCTTTCAGGCACGCGCGTTCCATCCACGAATCTTGGCGCGGGGATGGGTAAACGATGAACCTTGACCTTGGGCGAGGTCTGCTCCGCCCACGCTTGCAGAAGAGAGAAGTTAGCCTGTAACCCGTCATGATTTTCATCGTCCAGATCATCACTCACGGCGACCACAACATTCTCAGGGTCAATAAACCTCGCTAACTGATCAATGTGGCCATCGGTATCATCACCGCGCAGTCCGCCGCCATCCACCCACAAAATTTCATGAACCCCCAACTGTCGAGAAAGCTCCTTCTCGACTTGAGCACGGGTCCAACCAGGATTGCGTGTTGGCGTTATCAAGCATTCACTCGTTGACAATAAACGGCCACCGCCGTCTACCTCCAATGCGCCTCCCTCGAGGCATAACTCACTTCGCACACAGGCCATCTCAAGGTGGCTACAGATCTGTGAGGCAACACGATCGTCAGCATCCCACGGCGCGTACTTACCGCCCCATGCGTTGTACCTCCAATCGATCCCGATCAGTCGCCCTTGTTCCGAACACTGCACAAACGTGGGGCCATAGTCACGAAACCAACAATCATTGGTTTCAATTCGAATCACCTCAACATTTCGGCGTCTACCAACTTGACGCTCACACTCTGAGATCACCTCGTCGCCCGCAAGAATATTGACAGGCACCGACTCACGGATTCGATCAATCCAATCAACAAAAAACTGGGGAATATTCTCAAAGTGACCTGGCCAAGTCTCTGCTTGATGTGGCCAAGACAACCAGATACGGACCTGTGGTTCCCACTCAGCAGGCACCCGTCGAGTCGTTGATGAAGTCGTCAAATCTACTGTTTCCGTTGCGAGAATAACCAATCAAAAACATCGTCACGAGAATATGTTTGTGACCAACTGTTATGCCCCACCTTTGGATACTCAACGTACCTGAGTTCTGGCCAATGCCCCACGGAAGAGAGACCGCGTATCATCTCCCTTCCTCGCTCGACCGGAACGACGGTGTCAGCTTGCCCATGGAACGCCCAAATCGGAATCCCAGCGTATCGAGAGGCCCAACTGGGATCGCCACCACCGCAAACCTCTAGCATCGCAGCAAAACGCTTTGGCTCACTTGCCGCCGCGTACCACGTTCCCATCCCACCCATGGAAAGACCCGTCACATAAATTCGCGTCGAATCAATTGGCAATGTTTCCACCAACTCGTCGACAAGGCTCAGCGCGAGACTCATCGGCTCGGACGCCGTGACCGGAAAGACTCCATCACCCGAGGGCAAATCCCAATCTGACTCAACCCAACGTTTACCATCGGGACACTGCGGAAACACCGCAAAGCAAGGATATTTCTGCCGCCGAGACAATATTGCGAATTCCGCTGCACCATGCACCAACTGCTTTTCGTTGTCATCTCCGCGTTCGCCGGCCCCATGCAAGAAGAGCACGAGTGGATAACGTAAAGCGGCCGCCGAATCATTGACTTGATCTGGTTTGTCGGAATCGACTTTCCCTCGAGTATCGTTCAAAACTGGACCCGGTGACAAAATTCGATATGGAAGGATGCTCCCGGACCCACTCTTAAATTGTTTCTTCTCGTACAGCGATCTCCAATCCGGCCCATCGACTGCATTCGCTCCGCCATCAGCCTCCGGTTTTTCCGATAACAAATCTGCAGCTTGAGTCTGATGCACGCTGATGACATCCAAGCAGGTGTTGAACCAAAAAAGACAAAACAGGGGAATGACTGCGGATAAAAAACGATGCTCCGATCTGGTATCGGAACAAGGTATATCGCGTGATGATTCGTGCACGTGGCAACCTACAGTATCTATTTGTTGCTTAAATTTAGCTTTCCACAAAACCATTCTCTGCGGAAACGACCGTAGCTGTTAGTTTAGCCAACGGATCCACGCTATTCTCACTGCGGGGAAGAGATTAAGCGGTGAGAGAAGGTGTTTTCTTATACCGAACTACAGTCAAATCTCAGCATTCAACAACCGATTCATCAACGAACGGTTCGTCGGCCCCCAAGTTAGCCATCGGGGATTCCACCCCAGTCTCGAATTACCTCAACTCAATCTGGCGACTAGAATTTGGCCGGCCGAAGGGCGAACGTGCAACTCCGATTGACCCCATCGTCCTCGAGTCTGCTGGGGACGCACTCGATCCACCGAGAAAAAAGATGTTCAGAAGACATCCGATTTCTTGGCGACCTCGACGTAAGCACTCATGGATACCGGTCGCTTCAAAGATTGAGCCATATTCGCATCAATCAATCGCTTGGTGAGACGACAATGGAACGGAGTCGTTGTTAAACGCGACTCAGAATCGATAACGCGATGATTTGTCTCCACGGTTACCCGCCCAGCTCAAGGCGTTACAAGTCGCTTTCCCCAGCGATCACTTCGTAGCCGGATTTATTCGGGCTTGATCTCTTCTTTGACCTTTTGGACAAAGTGAGGTGACTTACCACCTTTGCTGAGTTCGGTTGCTCGCTTTTCCGCCTCGTCCTTCTGGTCGAATTCAAAAACGGCAACACGTTTCAGATTTTGGCTGAAGACGCCCCAATAGAGCTTCATACGAACTTCGGCTGCAGCCTTTTTCGTTTTGCGTTTGGTCGCCTTTTTTGCGGCTTTTTTCTTTGTGGCTGCTTGCTTTTCTGCGGCTTCTGCTTCTTCAGCTTTTGCCTTGCGGCTTACGACCTTACGAGCCATAGGGGCGGGTGGGGGTTATGAGGGAAAGGGGGAGTGTTCCAATACAGCGTTCGAACGCACTCGTTGTTCGATCTCATGGATATCTGAGACCGACCTGAACGCTGCAAATTCCTAAAACGCCTGCCAAGAGTTTAGCGTTCTCCCTCTTATTTCGTCAGGG
>JADHOA010000257.1 GCA_016779185.1 Rubripirellula sp. | reverse complement strand
AAAGGGCTGAGCAATGGAATGACCCAAGAGGCCGTTCAGGTTGTTAAGGCATTGGGGCGAGATGATTACGATGCCGTTCGCGAAGGCGTCGCAAAAATCAGACAGCGTTGCGACGCGTGCCACGAGCAGTATCGCTAAAACTTACCGCTGTGTGACTCTCTTTCTGCAGTCAGACCATGTTACGTTTGATTTGAGAAGCTGAGGTCCTTGTGAAGGCTCTGGTCTTTTTTGCCCATTTTTGGATGTGCAATCCATTTTGAGATTTGCAAATCAAAACGAATCGTTGAGCGTGATTGGCTTGGTGTTTCCACGAATGGGATTGTCTTAGTTCAAACGTGCACGAGGCTAGGGGACTCCATTCCTTGTAAAAAGCTGGAATCGTTACCAATCGGCGAGTGGCCCAGCGGCGAGGCTTGTGATTTGCTGATATTGTCGATCGCAAAAAACGTCGGTCATTCCCGCTAGATATTCGCCGGTTGCAATTCTAGGCGAATAACTGTCTGAACGCTGCCGAAACCGCAAGGGGAGTCGCTCGGGTCGTTCAACTAATTTGTCGAACAAAACCATCAGCCGGTTTGCAGCCGCTTCGCGCACGGGTAATAACCGCTCGTGACGGTAAACAGCATTGAAAAGAAATCCTTCTAGTTCTGTGCGTTCTTTTGCGATCGTTTGACTGTGATGCAGGCGTAGTCCAAGATCGCTCAACTCTTCACTCGATTTACCTTCGTGGGTAAGTAATTGATTTTCACTTTCACGCAAGAAATCGCTGACTTGAAGATCAATTAGCTCGTGGACCATGACCGGTCGAAGCTGTGATAAGGAAAGCGTTGCGTGCCTCGTTTGCGCCGATTTGATCGCACGCTGAACAATCGATAGCTCACTCAATTCATCAAAGCTAAGCAGACCCAGTTGTAGAGCGTCATCGACATCGTGGGCGTCGTAAGCAATGGAGTCGGCAGCGTCGACGATCTGCACCTCTAAGTTTGGCGATTGTCCGATTGCCGCTGCCTCCTTGTTGGCACGCACGTCTTGCCCACCGAGCGTTTCCATGCAGAGATTTAGACCGTCAAAGGCCTGGTACCGCTTTTCTAGTTGCTGGACAATAATCAGGGCGAATCGGTTATGAGAAAAACCGCCATCCTGCGATAGGCACTCATCGAGAACATCTTCGCCACAGTGACCGTACGGCGGATGGCCAATGTCATGCATGAGAGCCAAGGCTTCGGTGAGGTCCTCGTTCAGCCGTAAGGCTCGAGCAATTGTTCTAGCAATCGAGGCCACTTCAAAGGTGTGGGTGAGGCGGGTTCGGTGATAGATTCCCATCTCACCTGTAAAAACCTGCATTTTCCCACTTAGGCGGCGAAACGCACTGCTGTGTAAAATACGGTCTCGATCGCGAGCAAAAGGGCCACGATAGGGATGGTTGGGTTCATAGTGATGGCGACCAGCCGTGTCACAACTATGCGTTGCATAACTCGCCAACAGCAGATGCTCGCGGTCATGGTACCGCCTAAGGTCAATCGTTGGTCCGCCGTCAATTTCGTCCACAAAGACTCCTAGAGGGGAACGATCGATGTTGGCTGGATGTTCAACCAGTTGTCATTCCTTTACCGTGTTACGAGTTTAGCAGGCACGTTCCAATACGCCCACACGGATCACCTCTTTGCCCCAATCAAAAAAAGCAACTAAGTCGGAATCTTCTTCAAGCGTAGATCTTCCGCAGGATCGTGGCAAATCCCGCCAAACTGCAAAGGCGAAGAAGAGTCTTGATCCAAAGGTCGCCCCAATCACCCTCAACGCGATTCGCATTCGAGGCGCAGCGGTACACAACCTCAAGAGTATTGATTTGGATATTCCGCGGGATGCGTTGACAGTGATCACGGGGGTCTCCGGTAGCGGGAAAAGCTCGCTGGCTTTTGACACGCTTTACGCCGAAGGGCAGCGGCAATACATCGATAGTCTTTCTGCCTACGCGAGACAGTTCCTTGATCAGATGCCGCGACCGGATGTTATCTCCATTGATGGGCTAGCCCCGACGCTTGCAATTGACCAAAAACCGGGTAGCAATCACGCCAGAAGCACCGTGGCAACGGTAACCGAGATCTATGACTACCTGCGCGTGCTCTATTCGAGAGTAGGAATACCGCATTGTGCTGGGTGTGGTTCGGCAATAGCTAAGCAGTCGGTGGAAAAGATCATCGAAGGTCTTTTATCGCTGCCTGATGCGACACGACTCGTCCTGTTGGCTCCCATGGTCCGAGGGCGACGTGGTTCACACCGAGAGGTTTTCGAAGAGATTCAGCGTTGTGGGTTATTGCGTGCTCGAGTGAATGGAGAAATTTTCCTGCTAGAAGAAGTTCCAGATCTAGCGCCTCGAAAGCTGCACACCATTGAGGCGGTGGTCGATCGACTCGTGTTAAGGGAGGGAATTGAATCAAGACTTAGTGAGTCGGTACATCTGGCGATTCGACTTGGGAAAGGGGTCGTTGCTGCTGTTTTGGATGCCGCTGCGAATCATGAACCGCAGGAAAAACTATTCAGCACACTGATGGCGTGCGTTCAATGTGGCAATAGTTTCGAAGAAATCGAGCCGAGAACGTTTAGTTTCAATAGCCCCTATGGCGCTTGTCCAAAATGCGATGGAGTGGGGCGTGACGCAGAGACTCACGAGGCGTGTCAGTATTGTGGTGGAGGCCGGTTGCGGCCCGAAGCACTCGCGGTGACAGTCGATGGGATGTCGATCGATACGCTTAATCGAATGAATTTGGTAGAGGCCAGGGACTGGCTCGGTTCTCTTGATAAGCGGCTAGGAGCCACCGATGCATCGATCGCTCAGCCAATCAGAATAGAGGTGACAAGGCGGCTAGAATACTTGATCGAAGTGGGGGTGCAGTACTTAACTCTCGGTCGTTCCGCTGAAACTTTGAGCGGCGGGGAGCTGCAGCGTGTCCGACTTGCTACCTCACTGGGCAGTGGTTTAGTGGGCGTTTGTTATGTTCTAGATGAACCCTCGATTGGATTGCACCCAGCGGATCACGACCGTCTCATCAAAACGATTCGCGAATTGCAAAAGTCCGGCAATACCGTAGTCGTGGTTGAGCATGATGAGGCAACGATCCGAGAGGCCGATTTGGTGGTCGATATCGGTCCCGGGGCCGGTGATCTAGGTGGCCGTTTGATCAGCCAGGGTACGCCAGCGGAGGTTCAGGCAGATGAGAAAAGTTTAACTGGAGCGTTTTTGCGGGGCGATCAGCAGGTAGCTACACCCAGACCGCGGCGTGAGTTGGATCCGGATCAACGTTTAATCCTTCGCGGCGCAAACCACCATAATCTAAAAGATTTGACGGTAGAGATTCCCCTGGGTTGTCTTGTTGGGATCAGCGGGGTCTCGGGAAGCGGTAAAAGTTCTCTCATCAACGAGACACTTTATCCCGCAATTGCAAAGTCACTCGGTTTAAAGTCGATCATGCCAGGAAGGCATACCGAACTGATCGGCTGCGAAATGATTGACAAGATTGTCCCGATTGACCAATCACCAATTGGCCGTAGCCCAAGAAGTTGCCCAGCAACCTATTCGGGAGTTTTGGACGAAATTAGAAAAATATTCGCTGCAACGCGTGAAGCGAAAGCAATGGGATTTTCAGCGAGTCGATTTAGTTTTAATTCGAAATCGGGGCAGTGCGAACTCTGTAAAGGCCAAGGTGTCGAAAGAATTGAAATGAATTTCTTGTCCGATCTTTTCGTCACCTGTACTCGCTGTGGCGGGAGGCGGTTTAATCGGCAAACGCTTCAAGTTCGCTTCAAAGGAATGTCGGTCGCCGATGTTCTCAATCTTTCAATTGATCAGGCCGTCGAGGAGTTTTCTAATTTGACAAAAGTGCATCGGCTGCTAAGTGCGTTGCAAAAAGTTGGCCTGGGATATTTGAGTTTAGGGCAGGCCAGCACCACACTCAGTGGCGGTGAGGCTCAACGCGTGAAACTCGGAACGGAACTCGCAAGAAAAGCCACGGGGCAAACGCTGTATTTGCTTGATGAGCCGACAACCGGGCTACATTTTGCCGATGTAAAACGCTTGATCGATGTTCTGCATGGACTCGTCGATGGTGGTAACACGGTGGTCGTGATTGAACACCAATTCGATCTTTTAGCAAGTTGCGATTGGATGATCGATTTAGGACCCGAAGGTGGCGATGGCGGTGGCTACCTGTTGGGGATGGGACGACCCGATGAGATTGCAAGCCAACGGGGAAATAAAACCGCTGACTATCTACGTCCGCTGCTGAAGCGTATCGGCCAACCCGCTCCGTGAACATTGTTCGAGAATTCTACGACCCAGCCTGAGGTCGCGAAACACTACAACGTTATTTGGCGAGATCTTCGTCCACCGGTTTGCGACGGTTGGACGGTATGCCCCGACTGTCTGCTCGGCTATCGTATGGGTTGTGAGAATTCGGATGGAATCGCGACGGTGAAGATCAAATCACGCGATTTTTGCGAGACGGTTGTTGGGTTGTCGGTTCAGCGATAGGCATTCCGATGCTACGAAGATTTTGCAAACAATAAGGTCCTCCACACTGAAGTCGGTAACGTACAGAAGGTTATGTTTCGAATACGCGGCAAAGAAAAGGAAATCATCGAATGGAGCAACTTACTTGCTTTGTTGGAGGATGATGATCAGCGTGCTGCCGTCGAGATGTTGCACCCACAGCTAAGGCGGGAGAGTTTTCTGGGAGCTTTGCAGCGGCTGGATGCGGGGCTATGCGACCGACTGTTGGCCAGCGGACGACAGCTTAACAACGCGACCAGGTTAATTGATTGGCCGACCGTGGCGGTCGCCGGAATGTTAAACAGTGGAAAAACCAGTCTCGTTGCCACGTTTCTCAGCGAGGATGGTCGATCTCGGTCACTGCGAGGTACAAGTAACGCGCACGGCACGCATCGCTTTGTCATTTGGTTACCAAGCCAATGGAGAAGGGATGCAGAGCTTTGGGAGTTGCTGATGCAGCGAATCGGCGATGCCGTTGGACAGAAACCTGAACCGCTGGCGGACACAGTTGAGGAAGCGCATCGTCAGTACAACAACGAGGGTGGCGACTCAGCGACACTGGCAATTCCTCTGGTCGCCACGGATCCGAAACTGGATGAGTTGGGAATCGGGCTTCTTGACTGTCCGGATATCGTATCGGACGAAGCGTTTGGGCTCGGTTCACCACAGCTTCGGCGAGAAGTTCTCGGTCGTGCCGCCACGCTCTGTTCTGCTTTCCTGGTGGTAACGTCATCGGAGTCAACTCGTGACGGAACACTCGGGGATCTTCTGCGTATCGCCGCCGATCTGATGCCTGGCGTACCGAGGATGTTGGCGGTCAATAAAATTCGAGCACAACAGACACCGGATCAAGTTTTGGAAACGTTTGGTGCCATGGCAAAAAGTCATGGAATTGAAACGATTTATGGGGCGTACGATTTCGATGTGCCCAGCTGTCAACCCTACATTCCGACAAAGGTTCTTTCACAAAGCGTCACGGGAGAGCAGGAGGATATGTTGCCACTGTTCTATTCGCTCTCCGAAAGTCCTGATCAAAATCCACCGGCTATGATATCCGAAGACCGGTTATTAGCGACTTTGCCGTCAAGGCTCGATCGAGGATTGTTATTCGAAAAATTTCGCGTCGCGCTACAGGCGGGGCTTCAAGAATTAATCTGGAACCAGGCTTACAGCGATCTTGATCGTGACGCGCATGAGTCGCAAAAGGTAACCGAACGCGCGCAAAGGTGTTTACTGGATGCGGCCACCGACTTCTTTGCGAATCGCAGCGTTGGTGGCGATGTATCCGAACTACGTTTGCATCAAAGCGAACGGATTATTCGTCAGTTGTCTGAGTCGTTTGCGGCGACCGCCCCGTGGTATGCGCGGTGGGGAGTAAGGCTGAACGCGACGGTTCGGCGGGTGTTCGGCGGTGCCGGAGATTTGCTCAAACAATTAACACCCTCTGCTCTGGCTCGACGCGCAGCTGGCGAAGTCAAGGACAAATTCCGGCGTGGTGAATACGGTGGCTTGTTGACCCCTGAGCGACTAGCCGAATCGTTGGAAAGGCACGGTGCATCGGTTCATTTGGAATTTTGGTTTCGTCAGCTTTCGCAGGATCGAATGAAGTCGATCGTCGGCGCGTGTGAAGCTGCGATCTTACGCTTTGAGCGAGACGATTTTACTTCTCTCGACCCTAAACGCCTCGACGAAGCCATTGGTCAGATGTGGAGGGAGATTCCCACCCATCAAAAGCTTGCTGCAGGTTTGACCCCGCTTGCCGCTCTCCTTGCGACATTTGGCGGTGTCATGATGATTCCGATCGATTTTGGTGCGACTCATTTGATCGCGTCCGCGTCGATTTCAGAGTTACTGGCGGCAGCGGGGCTGACGACCCTTTCGGCGCTTTGGGCTGGTAAGCAGAGTGCACGCAATGTTGGACATCAGGCTGCCAAACAGCAG
>JADHOA010000256.1 GCA_016779185.1 Rubripirellula sp. | reverse complement strand
GGATATCGACTGCTTTTGCTATCAGGGTTAGCGGCGTATCGATGGTGTCCGTAGATAACGGTCGTGCCGATTGGTTTACCAGACTGTCATCCATTGAACGAAGCATCCCCCAAGCGATTCGCTTTCCACCTTGATCGTGACGATTGCTCAGGGTGCTAGATGGTGTCCTGTTGACTCTGGGGATTCAAGTTTCGGCGTATGATGTTCGCTTGGGCAAGGTTTTCAGGTTCTTTGGTTTAAAGGGATTTGGCGAATGATTTTTATCGGGACCATGAATCTTGCGAGGACCCGGGAGCGTGGAGACTTTTATTGTCCATCCTGTCGATCGCTCCAAAGCTATCGCTTGCGAGCCAAGCGACCTTGGTTAACGCTTTACTTGATACCGGTCGTGCCCATCGGTTCGGTCGAGCTTGTCATCCAATGTGATCGGTGTCGGTCAAATTGGGATACCTCAGTACTCAAAGTTGACGCTGAATCTCATCAGCAATTACTTGAGGATCAGGCAAACCACGAAATCTTTCGAGCGGTGATTCTTTTTATGCTGGATGACGGCTACATGATGCCCGAGGAGATTGAGCCACTCAGAGAACTTGCCACTAAGGTCTTTGATCGAAAAATTGATCGTGAGCAGTTGGGACAGCTCTGCTCATCAGCTGAACAGACAGGAGTAAGTGTCAAGAATTACGTCGAGTCCGTGTTCAAGCATTGGTCGGTCGATCAGCAGCGATTGGCGATTCAGGTGATGTTTCTTGCGGCTTCACTGCGTGGCGAGCTAGGAAAAGCGAGAACCGCGTTACTGATGGAGATGAGAGAAAGAGCGGGGATATCGCCGAACGAGTTCGAGGCTCTCGTCGAAGATGCACTCCAGTGGCAAGGTTGTTAGTTCAGGATGACGCAAACGCGAGTCGCTGGGTAATGTGTTTTGTGCAGTGGGGCGTTTGGTGCAGTGGGGCGTTTTGTGAAGAATCATTACGTGGGCGGAAATTTAGCCGCTTAGTAGTTCAGAAATTGCTACGGATCTTTGTTGTTGGGCCGAGAGGTAGCAGGCGTCGACCAAAGCCATCGTTTTAAGATTGTCGCGACCGTTGAGACTAGGTGTGCCGCCCGTTTCCAAAGCTACCAACAGATCCGCCATGGGACCGATGAATGCGTCTGGGAACCAAGCCTTATTCCAATGGGGCTGGATCCAGTTCTCGCTCCCAACGTGGGTATAGGTGATCGTGCTAGGGGTGCGATCCGGATACGAGGGCCAGCCAATCGTGCCCTTCGCCAAGCCATGGGTTCCTTCGATTCTCCACCGGATTCCGAGGTCACCGCCGCTGCCTTCGCGGCAGGGCCCTGTCCACACGTCGTCGCAAATCTGACAGCGTAAACCCGAGTCATATTCTAAAATATAAAGACCGATTCCATCCAGATGATCGAAAGTCGTTCGTGGATCTTTCGCAAAACTTGCGTAGACTCGAGTTGGGTCACCGAACCAGTAACGCATCGTATCGAGATGGTGAATGGACATGATCCGACAGGTGAGCCATCCTTGCCTTTGCTGCCAAGGCATCCAGTGCGGTATCGCTCTCATGTCGATTGTTCCCAAAACCGGTTTCCCGATGACCGATTGCTCATTTGGCTTTTCGACTAGCAGTTGTTTGGCTGCACGAACAGATTGGTCGAATCGCATGTTCTGATTGACCGCCAAGGTGATGCCGCTTTGTTCACAACACTCGACAATTTGCCGTGCTTCGGCAAGGTTTACGCCCAGAGGCTTCTGCGCAAGGATTCCTTTCACGTGTGGCCGTTGCACCACTTCCTTGATCACACTTAGTTGCACGTCGGGGGGAACTGCAATGTCTACTACCTCAATGTTGGGGTCATCGAGAAGCGATTCGTAACTTTTGTAGGCGTTGGGAATTTCATGCCGCGCAGCGAACTGCTGAGTTCGTTCAAGGTTGCGTCCGGCGATCGCATAAAGGTTGAGGTTTGCGGCGCGGTAGGCCGGTAGATGGCAATCCGCCATGATGAACCCGGTACCGATGCAGCCAATTTTAATCGTTGCGTCCTGTGGTAGCGGCACATTGCAGGCGGCCTCGATAAGACGCTGGGGAGACAGCATGATTTTTCTGTCCATCAAGTGGCGGATGATATGATTTGCAGATCCAGCAAATTAAATCCAGTTCTAGCGTGACTAAGTCATTCAAAAGCAGTTAGACGGGTTCTACATCAGTCGACTTCGCCCCGACGCGGTTCATGAGGTTTAGCGAAGCCAATGGGGTGATCGCGTCGGTTGAAAAATCTGCCTTTGGCGTTATTGAGCGGAAACGGATTTATTGAAACGGGGGTAACCCAGTCGTTTTGCGACCAGGGGATCAGGCGTTATCGAGTGATGTCGCGCTTTCATCTCGATTCGGGTCAAGGAAAGAGAGTTCATCGCTTTTTGTTTCGAGGCCTTCCCGTCCCAGTTGGATAATTGCGCTGTCCTCACACCGCATGAGCGGCGTGTAACGTGGGTGATGAGAGTCGATATATGGATCATTCGATTTGGCGTTGTAGCAACAAATCATGGACCATCTGGGATGCTCTGAGCAATTTCGATCACTTCGGTGAAGCAGGTTGCTGTGAAAGAAAAGCACATCACCAGAATCCATCTCCATGTACTGGTGCTCCATGCGGTCCATGATGGCGTTGACCCGTTCTTGATCGGCGCCGGCTTGGTCGCCGGTTAGCGCGTGTTCAATGCGTCCGCAGCGATGAGATCCGTGGATGACCTGTAAGCAGCCATTTTCTTTTGTTGCGGAATCAACGGCGATGAACGCGCTAACTAAATTGGGAGTCAGAACGCCATTTTGATACCAGTACCCGTAGTCCTGATGCCAAGCCCACGCGCCGCCCACTCGCGCGTCTTTCATGATCATCTTGGAGTGATAATGGTAAGGTTCATCCTCCAACAGCAATTCCGCCATGTTGACCATGCGGTTGCATCGAGCGAATGCACCGTAGATTCCCTCACCAGGTTGATTCCAGAGTGAAAGTCTGACGGTACCTCCCTCGCCGTCTTGGCGACCAAAGGAATGTTGATCGAGGGCACGGTCGTGCTTGGCCGTTTGTCTTAAAAGATCGATCTCGTTCCGTTCAAAAAAATTTCGAATCAGGACATAACCTGCCTCGGCGTAATCCGAGGATAATTGTGAATCCGTCATGGCTATACATTTTTGGGGTACGTGATCAATCTTCCTTGCTCACGTACGCGTAGTACGCGCCGTGCGTTTGGCCGTTTTTGCTGTGGAAAAGTCCTGTCATCTCAGTTTTCCCAGCGGGCAGGTTCAACTCAAAGACGACTTCTTTGTCGCCCGGATTCACCTGTTTTTCGACTTCGATGTTAGCGATCGAAAGGGACGCTTGGATGGGAGCGATCGCCACCCCAGGCGTGGTACGATAGGCTTTGGCTCCCGGGACGCTTATTCCTGGTGGGATCGCGACGCTGATCGGAAGATCTGCTTCTTCTGGCCATCGACGGAGTCGGATCACGTAGCGTCCCGCCTCATGAACTTGGACGTTCCAAAACCCAGTGTTCTTTTGGCCTGTCATTGCCCCACGAATGTGAGATTGATTCCAAGGCGTTGAGCCTGTGGTGATCCAGTCGTGGCTTGTGAGTCTGGCGGGATTATCCTTGGGGTGCCCCAGATAGATAGCGGTCGCGTTGGCGAAAGTAGGCTCCAGTTCAGACCACCATGACTCGTAAAAGTTGCGCATGCGATCGAAAACGACTGGGTGCTCTTTGGCAACATCATTTGTTTGGCCCGGATCTTTTTTAATCTCGTAAAGTTCTTTGCCATCGATCAGTCTCCAATCACTCGTCATGACGGCACTGGACTTCCATTTGATCGGATCTTTGACTCGCTGAGAGTCGGTCACAAGCATGCGGTCAGGCCAGTTGGCAGGTGTATCCCCGGATAAAAGGGGCGAGATGCTGATACCGTCAAACTTAACTGATTGGGGGGATTTCAAGTCACATAGGTCAATCAGTGTCGGCACCACGTCAACATAGGATGTGATCGGTTTGACGTCGTAGCCGCCGGTGAGTTTGCCCTTCGGCCAATAAATGAACATGGGCACTCGATGCCCACCGTCGTACTGGCTTCCCTTGCGACCACGCATTCCATCGTTAAAGACTTCCGCGCCCGAGGAGGTGCCGTTGTCCGTTGTGAAGATAAAGATTGTGTTGTTGGTAAGACCTTCTTGATCAAGAAAGTGACGGAATGCACCGACGTTGTCATCAATATTGGCAATCATTCCAAAGAAATTGGCGAGATTGACGTTTTGATCTTGATAAGGCGCACTCGACTCCTCTGGCGCGTGCATGGGCCCGTGGGGTGCATTGGTGGCGATGTAGGCTAGGAAGGGTTGTCCTTTGTCTTTCTGCTGTTTGACGAATCGTTTCGCATAATCAAAGAATACGTCGGTGCAAAAGCCTTTCGCCGCTTCGGGTCTCCCGTTGTGCCAGTAGCTACCGTCAAAGTAGGCGTTGTCCCAATAGTCGGGTGTTTGACCAACTCCACCACCGCCATGACGCAGGACTTCGGTGTAGCCGCGATCTTCGGGTCGGTACGGGTAATTGTCACCCAAGTGCCATTTTCCAAACATGCCGGTCGCGTAACCATTGTCTTTGAAAATCTGACCCATCGTCACTTCGTTTTCGCGGAGCATGGAGCGACCCATTATGGTGTGCCAAACACCGGTTCGGTTTGTCCAGTGACCAGTGAGAAAGCCTGAGCGAGTTGGAGAGCACGTGGGGGCGACATGATAGTCGAGAAGCCGCACCGATTCAGAATGAAGTTGATCAAGGTTTGGCGTCTTGAGAATGGGGTTGCCGTGGCAGGATAAGTCCCCAAACCCCTGATCATCGGTGATGACAATGACGACGTTTGGTCGCTCGGATTCCGCTGCATCTGCATCACCAACGATAAATGGACTGATGATCGGTAATGCGACAAACAGGCAGCTTAGCTTGAGAAAGTATGGCTTCATCAATGTGAACATGGGGAAAGAGAGCAGCGTAGAAAGGGATCTGAGGCGATCAGGGGCAATCGGAATTCCAACTGACCGTCCGCCCCCGGAACGAACAATTCGTCCGGCGATTGTAAGCGATATTGCCCGTTGACGCTGCTGCCTAGCCATTTCCGTTGTCTGGATACCGGTTAACCGTCTGGGGCAAAGTGCGGTACGACTTTACATAGATCTACACTTACTCATCACGTCTGCCCACGTAAAAAGACTCACCACCGCTGCATGACACGCGTGAACAGCCCAAAAAACTTGCTTAGCTCGGCCAGCGGCGAGCAGTTGGGTTGTCTCCGCGGTGGCAGCGGCCGTGTGTGTGACCGGCAATTCGCCGTTGAGTAGAGAATGCGGCGTGTTGCGGCCAGAACAAGGTGTTTGTTCATTTGGACAGCAAATTATTGAGCCTCTGCGATTGTCCTTTAAAAACAATCGTCGGCTACGGTAAACTGATAAAAAGTTGCTACCGAGACAGTTAATTGGGACTTGAAGGATGAAAGACAGTTACGACTGCGTAGTCATTGGCGGCGGTCCAGCCGGTGCTTCAGCGGCAACGATCGTGGCGGAGGGCGGGTTTAGCACGCTTTTGATCGAGCGCGAGGCGATGCCAAGATTCCATGTGGGTGAATCGCTCATGCCCGAAACGTTTTGGGCTCTGCAGAGACTCGGTGTCAACGAACGGATTCGCCACCAAGGCTGGCAGGTCAAGAAGAGCGTTCAGTTTGTCACCCATCGCGGCATGGAGTCGGACCCCTTCTTTTTTCGACAGCACGACGATCGAGACTGCAGCGATACGTGGCAAGTGGAACGGAGCGAGTTCGACAAAATGCTGTTTGATCGAGCTGCCGAAGTTGGCGCCGATACATTCGATCGTACCCGTTTGGTAGATGTGCTGTTTGATGATCTGGGGCAATCCAAAGGGGTCGTGGTTAAAGACCAGGATGGCAACCAGAAGGAGATTGCTTGCCGAGTTGTCATTGATGGAACTGGACAGCAGTCATTCATCGCAAACAAGCTGGGATTAAAACAAGTCGACCCAGATTTGAAAAAGGCGGCGATCTGGACCTACTACAAGGGAGCGATGCGAGGCCAGGGCGATAACGCTGGGGCCACCATTATTCTCAATACCGAAGACAAACAGGCGTGGTTCTGGTTCATCCCATTGTCCAGAGGAATTACCAGCATTGGGTGTGTTTCGGATCACGAGTATCTGTTGAAGGGACGTGGGACCGCGGAGGAGGTCTTTCATGAGGAGCTTTCCAAATGCCCAGGCCTCATGCCGCGGCTCAAGGATGCGACACAGTTAGGTGATATTCGTGTTGCGAAGGAGTTCTCGTACATGACCAGCCAGAGCGCTGGACCGGGTTGGGTTCTTGTCGGCGACGCGTTGGGGTTCATTGATCCGGTCTACTCTTCGGGGGTCTATTTTGCACTCGAGATGGGAGTGA
>JADHOA010000255.1 GCA_016779185.1 Rubripirellula sp. | reverse complement strand
ACGGATGTTTGAATAAAAAGCGTTGAAGACTCGCAATCGTTTCCAACGCTTTGTTTCTTTCGGATCAGTCCGTGCCGCTTGGGTGTTGTCCACCTTTTGGCAGGTAAGCGCTCTTTCGGGTTCAAA
Organism: Rubripirellula sp.; assembly: GCA_016779185.1. Classification (GTDB taxonomy): domain Bacteria; phylum Planctomycetota; class Planctomycetia; order Pirellulales; family Pirellulaceae; genus Rubripirellula. Next base: position 6,384 of record JADHOA010000255.1, on the reverse strand, counting down.
CTGCAATTCAAAAGATTGCAGTGATTGGGTTGCAATTCAAGTTGCATCCGGCAGCATCGCTCGCCAGAAGAGACGAGCGAGAGAGGTACTGTGAGGCCGATGGCATCCGTAGATCGAAAATCGTTAAGGGCCAGCGGTTATCAATCGGGCACTGGGTTAGGTGTTATCTGGCCTACCTACAGCATCAGGCCGACCCCCACCCGTTGGTCGTCCCGCTCCCTCGGGTCGACCAGTTCCCTCGGTTCGACCTGCGCCCGCTGGCCGAACCGGGTTGTAGAGGCAGCAGTCTTGTGGACAGACATCATGCCAAGGGCCCAGTTCTCCAACGGACCGCTTCTCGGACCGATCTTCTAACCTCTCTTGGATCAGCTCGCGGATCATCGCCACAAAGCTCTGTGCCGTACCGACGGTCGCAGCTCGAGCAAAGGGTATACCGTGTTCCTTGCATGCAGCAGCAGCTTCCTCGTCTAAATCAAACATCACTTCCATGTGATCGCTGATGAATCCAATCGGAGCCACAATGATTCCGTTAGGGCGTTGATTGGCTGCCAGTTCATTGATCACATCACAGACGTCAGGTTCGAGCCAAGGTTGTTGCGGTGGTCCGCTGCGACTTTGGAAAACCAATTGCCAGTCGACCAGACCATTGGCTTCGGCCACTAGGCGACAAGCCTCAGTGAGTTGTTTGACATAGTCGCAGTTATCCGACATCGACAGCGGGATACTGTGGGCGGTAAATAGCATTTTGACTTGGTCAGCCGCCAAATCCAACGTCGCGAGAGAATCGCCAACGGATTTGACCATCGCGTCGATAAAGCCAGGGTGATTAAAACCCATGCGAACTTTCTGAATGATCGGAGCGTCTGGTCCCACTTGCTCTTGAGCCGCGGCGATATTTTCTCGGTACTGACGGCACCCGCTGTAGCAGCTGAACATACTGGTGAAAAACGCCAGGGCGCGTTTCTTGCCGTCATCTTTCATTTGCTGAAGCGTATCGGGAAGCATTGGATGCCAATTTCGATTGCCCCAGTAGATTGGTAGATCGATTCCTGCTGCCGAAAGTTCCGAACGCATTGCGTTGAGTAGTTCTCGGTTTTGTTCATTAATCGGGCTGACGCCGCCAAAGTGGTTGTAGTGTTCGGCGACTTCCAGCATCCGTTCGCGCGGAACGGGTTTGCCTCGCAGAACATTCTCAAGGAACGGGATCACATCATCGGGCCCCTCTGGTCCGCCGAAAGAGACGAGGATGATGGAGTCAAACGGAGGTAATTCAGTATTCATGTTCTGCCTGTGACGAGAAGCTTGTCAGCACGTCTTACTATTCAACTTGATCAAGGTGCAACCTCGGACTGGCTGCTGCCATTCGCGATGATCACTTTTTTAAGGCCGTTTTTTGGGATTCGCATGATGATTTTAGGGCAAAGATGCCTCAGATGAACGCGACTGAAAATTCTAATGAAGCTGAATTTTTCCTCTCTCCATCCGCTAAACTACGCGGAGTTCGTTGCTAGCTTCTGTGAGAACCCCGGCGAACACGGCGAACACGGCGAACACGGAATTCTCCCAATTACGGAAAGAAGCTGGTCCGCTGACATTAGAACCCTGTCGGTGACGGTTCGCGGTGATTTTGCCACTGCGAGCTTTCCGCCTTGCTGGGCCGATCGTAGAACCATTTTGTGGTTGGCTGAAGAGGGATCGTTTCTGCTACCTGTTGCGATAGTGAGGTCGTCCCAATGAAACCTTGTCCAATCGAAACGGATGTTCTTGATCAATTGGAATTGCGACAGGTGTCGCCGTTGGGATCCGGGATGAGTGGTTCAGCGGTGTTCCGGTGCCTGCATGACACAGGTAGGCCAATGATCCTGAAGGTGTGGCAGCCGGAGATGACTGAGCCGCGGCTAACGGAAATCACACGACTAATGGTCGCGGCGAATCGCGAGCTGCCATCGCTTGTACCGATTGTATTTCCGCTTGATCGCGCAGAGATTCGAGTTTTGCTGCGAAACTCATCGCAAGCAATGACGCCATTGCCTGAAACCAAGGGTGTTTCATCGCTGGCAGGTAACGACGGCAATGATGCATCTGAGGCTTCTGAAGTTATGCCGCTTCCAGCCTTCGCTGGTGATGGGGTGTTTTTTCGCGAGGGTGCGATGGATCTCATGACGAAAGATCGATTCGTTCCTTCCACTCTCGTTGGATCTCGTCTGCCACGTTGGGGGTATTGTGGATCGGGGTTTTGGCAGTTGATTGAGCAGGTCGCGGGAGAATCCTTGCCGTCGGACGCGACGCACCAGCAAATTCTCGACGGGGTTGAGGCGATTCGGGATTTGCATCAGTCATTTGCTTGGTTCGGAGACAGGCAGGAAATGCCATTAGCGATTCGCAGTCGACTGGCCAGGTTGGATCAGGTTCATCGACTGCTCGACGGAGTGATTTCGACTGAATCGGTAACAAGTTTGGATTCGACGCTCGCGTCCGCGATGATCGAATCGGTGATGATTTGGAACCGGTATCGAGTCGAGATGAAGCGTCGGATTTTTTCGATGCTTACTGTGGACTCTCAATCTCCGATGTTGACCCAGTATGTGCTGCGAGATATTCACCGCGAAAATTTGTTTTTTCATAATGGCCAGGTTTCGGGTTTCTTTGACTTTGATGCAGTAAGAGTGGATACGCCCTGGGCCGACCTTTCACGGTGGGTTGGTAGTTTTGGCAACGGTGCTGGTGTTAACGATTTGCTCTGGCAATCGGCTGCTACCCGTTTCGCCAAGGGCCATCCGACTTTGGCAAACGGTGATCGAGAGTGGGGCTGTGAGTTTGCAAAGAGGTTGCATCAAGCCACGACTTGGATCAGTCTTGGCAACTGGCTGGTCTGGTTGATGCTGGATCAGAGAAAGTTTGCGGTCCCAGCAGAAATGCTTGCCCAGCGTTTGGAACGCATTTGCCGATCGATCAAAGCGTCGAACTAAAAATCGCTCCATTGTCTAGGCCCGTTGGCTGATAAGCACCGAATGCGTTGGCACCGCGATCCTTTTGATCGCAGGTATCGACCCTGAATCTATTAATTTGTTCGAATCTTACTCGCACTGTCGCGTTTAATGCGCTAGTTTCGTTGACGCAGAAAACGGCCGGCAAGTAGAATTATCAATGTGGGTCAGTGCCTAGTTGCTGGGGGCGTTGTTCCAAAAAAGAAAGGCGTTACCTAGTTGCTGAACGGATTCGGCGAATGACTGCACTGATCCAACGATGGTGGTGTAAGAAGTTGATGAAACCTGGACGCAATCGTCAGTCATCCTTCGTCGTCGCGGTAAAACGTTTTTACCTTTTACAGCGTTTTGCCAGCTTCAGCGTTTTGCCAGCTTCAGCGTTTTGCCAGCTTCAGCGTTTTGCCAGTGAAAACGGAATAGCGGTCTCGATGAATAGAATGAATCAATTGAACCAATCGGTGCGGAACGCCCTCGTATTTTGTCTGCTAATCATCGGCGGATCCCTTCCGGCTGCTGCACAAGTCGATTTTGGTGCAGATCTATTCCCCGAGTTATCGCTCGGTGGAGGCAACGAAGCGATTGATTCGCAGCAGGAACCGGTGAAGTGGTCGGCAAGTTATCAAACTGACGATCAAGGTAGTTTATCGTTGCGAGTTCAAGCTGACCTCGCTTCGACTTGGCATCTCTATTCGGTGACACAAGCCGACGGGGGGCCGACTCCGACCACCATTGAGATTATAGGACCAGCCGGTGTAACGCTCGCTGGGGAGTGGACGCCCAATGAGCCACCCAAGAAATCAACCTCTGAGTTTTACGGTAGCTTGATCATCGAGGAACACGAGGGGGTTGTGATTTGGTCTGCACCGCTCAGCGTTCCTGAGGGTTTCCGTGATTCAATCTCCGTTCAAGTGAAAGGCTTGGCTTGCAAGTCGGGCGGTGATAATCGTTGTGTTCCCACATCGGCAGAACTCGATGCAAATTTCACTGCGAGCGATACAAACACACCTGGTGGTGATGCGGCGACAGATTCCGATTGGTCGACTGTTTTCGAGAACCTAGAGGGGTTTCGAGACGACGAGTACGTCGTTGAGTGGAAGGCTGTCGTCAGTCCAAGTCTGATTTCAATCGGCGATACAACGGCCATCCGTTTAATGGCGACGCCAGACGCGACCTACCACGTCTACGAAACGGTGATTGACGATTCCGATTCCGCCACCAACTTTGTGGTGATCGAAAAAACAGGTTTGCAAGTGGGAATGCCGGTCGCCAATCAAGAAGCGGTGACGCATTCATTGTTGCCTACTTTGCAGGTGAGTTACTACGAAGGCGAGGTTGCATGGACGATTCCGGTGAGAGTCCCAGAAGGCACCGAACCCGGCGAAAAATTGATTCGCGGGATGATTGCCTATCAAGCCTGCACTGAGAGCAGTTGCCGCCAACCGGTTGCCTTGGAGTTTCATACATCATTGACCGTCAGTGAGGATGGTTCGGTTCAGGCGGGACCGGTTGCCTTGGTCACCACCCGTCGAAGTGACGCTTTGGATGCCGCAGCCACTACCACTTGGGTAGATGAAGTGGACGCGGATGCAATCGGCTCAAGATCTGATTCGGTAACAGCAGACGGATCGCAAGAGAATGTTCAAAAGGTGGTTGATCCAGTGGATTCATCGGCCGCGGCGGCAGCCACCAGTCCCGAAACCGACGAGGCGGTCACCGCTGAGCCATCGATGCTCCTTTTGCTTGGGCTTGCGTTGGTTGGCGGATTGATTCTCAATGTCATGCCCTGCGTTTTGCCAGTCGTTGGGCTCAAGGTGATGGGCTTCATCAAGCAGGCCGGAGAAGACCGTGCTCGCGTGGCTGCCCTGAACTTTGCTTACGTTGGCGGCATCATGTTTGTGTTCGCGATCTTTGCGTCGGTCGCTGCGGTTTCAAAATTTGGCTGGGGCGAGCAGTTCACATTCTTTAGCGTCAAATACACGATGACGCTCGTCTGCTTTTCCTTTGCTCTGAGTTACCTCGGCGTGTGGGAGTTTCCGTCGATCTCGGTGGGTGGCAGCAAGAAAGCACGCGAGATGGAAAATCGCGAAGGTCTGATGGGAGCATTCAGCAAGGGGATCTTTGCAACGATCCTGGCAACTCCCTGTAGTGGTCCCCTTTTAGGTTATGTCATGGGCGTGACCTACGAACTCTCGTCTTTTTACACCTTCGTGATCTTCATCTTTCTTGGTTTGGGGATGTCGCTTCCTTACATCCTTTTGGGGCTACGTCCTTCGTTGATTAGCTGGCTGCCAAAGCCAGGCGATTGGATGAATACGTTCAAGGAGTTCATGGCTTTCCTTTTTCTCGCAACGGTCGCGTTCTTTTTTTCACAGTTTCGCGACTCGGAAAAGTTGCCGGTTTTCATTTCACTCATTGCCGTTTGGTTCGGCTTTTGGATTACCGCACAAGTTGAGCCTTATCGTTCTTTGAGGTCTCGATTGACCGCTTGGGTGTTCGGGATTGCGGCAGCGGTTTCGATTTCGATGTTTGCGTTTTCTAGCCTCGGGCCAGTAGATGCGAGTATCCAAGCGACTGATGCGGTGGATTGGCAAGACTATACCGAAGCAGACCTGCAGCAATTGACCTCGCAGGGACGCACCGTGATGCTCGATTTTGGAGCGAATTGGTGTCTGACCTGTAAGTACAACTACAAGACGGCTCTCAACACTGCGGAGACTCGGCAAGTTATCGATGAACTGGATGCAATTGCGATGTATGCCGACTGGTCATTTTATAGTGACGAAATCAAGGTGAAGCTTGAGGAGCTTAACAGCCGTTCCATTCCACTTTTGGTGATCTACCCCGGTTCTCGTCCCGATCAGCCAATCATTTTGAGAGACATTGTCACACAGGGTCAGGTGATTGAGGCGTTGCGGGCGGCGGGACCTAGCGTTTCGAATCAATCGGCTGCCAACACGTTGAAATCTCCATTGAGCGTTCTAGCTGAGAGAGAAGGTAATTCGAAATCAACTCGATTGGTGAGTCAGCAAGTGCTGGATCGTCTGGTCTCGATAGACGACGCGACGGAGAGGTTGCCGTGAGTCAAGCGGCGCAGGCACTCGCAGAATTTGAGCAAACGATTGTTGCGGTGGCGTCGTGCACGGAACCAAGTGCTCGCGGTGTCGTGAGGCTCTCGGGATTAGATGTCTCAGCCGTACTAAGCCGGATGGATTTTCGTCTTTCGAATGATCCGAATGTTCCAAACCATCCGCAGCAAGGAGATTGTTTAGGTAACCGTGCGTCTGGGACGAGTCTTTCTTTTCTCGCGTTTCTTCACGGTGCTCCGAGTGGGGCTCAACCGAGTCTTCGACCGCAACGCATCGAGTGTACGATCGATTTGGGGGATCCGATCGGTCTG
>JADHOA010000254.1 GCA_016779185.1 Rubripirellula sp. | reverse complement strand
CCCCGCGTGCCTGATGACGAGGTGGAAAAATTCATCACCGCTTGGCAATTTCTAAGTGAATCCGAAGCGGGTCGCTCCCTACTTGCCGAAATCCCTATGATCGAGCCAGGCGAGGCTGTCGACGAGGATTACCGACCACTAGAGGACCTGAACCTAGATGACTTCTATGTAGCACCGCAGTCGAATGGGGATGGGTCATGAAGCTGCCACGGTTCACTCAAACCCTTGCCGGTCAAATCCAACTGATTCTCGCCACCTTTGTTTTTGTGGTGGCAGGATTCCATTTGCTTTACTGGCAGCCGCAAATGGAAAATCGACTCAGGAAAACCATTCATGCCAGTGTGAATCGCAACTTAGAGACCCTGGGGAGCGCAATCGCTGCCGACCTCTGGGTTGATTCGGGTGATTTAGCCAACGCCCAAGAAAAAATTGATCTATTCGTTCAGCAATACAACCAAACGGACTCCTATCGACATCTCAGCGATTCCGACCATGTCAGTGGGATACAAATCATTTATTTGCAATACATCAACAACAAAGGCACGGCTACACCCCTGCGCGGTGAAGACAAATCGCCCGCGGAACTGACGGTAGACGTCAACGTGGTTCGTTCCGAGTCGATCATCAAACTAGGAGAAACCGAACTAGGAATTCTTAAATCACAATTCGATATTGGTGAAGCGATCTCGCGAGAAAGCCAATGGCTGCTCTGGTATGAAGCACTGTTAATTGCGTTTGTGTGTTGCTTGGCATTCAGCACCGCCTGGATCCTCGACAGAAAAGTTCGACGACCGCTTGCGATGCTTGCCCAGGCGTCGCAAGCACTTTCACGAGGAGATTACACAGCTCAGTTACCAAGCGACTCAAGTGACGAGGTTGGCATTTTATCTGCGGGATTCAATAAAATGCGATCGGACTTGCATCAACAAGTTGATGAACTAGAAAGAGCTCGCAAGCAAGCAGAGAGCGCAAATCAGGCAAAGAGCCAGTTCATTGCAAACATGAGCCACGAGATACGAACGCCCATGAACGCGATCCTCGGCATGAGCGAATTACTTGCACAAACAAAACTCGACTCAACACAAACCGCTTACATTTCTGTCTTTTCAGAATCTGCGAAATCACTACTCGCCATCATCAACGAGATCCTTGATTTTTCAAAAATCGAAGTCGGAAAACTAGAACTCAATCAACAAGAATTTAGCCTCCACGAACTAGTAGGAGACACGCTGAAGTCGCTTAGCTTTTCACCAATCGCTCGGAATTTGGAATTACTTTACCACGTCAACCCTCAAATACCGTTTCGTGTAATTGGTGATGAACACCGGCTTAAACAGGTGCTCATTAATTTGGTCGGCAACGCCATGAAGTTCACCGACAAAGGTGAAGTCAAAGTCGATATCGACGAGGTTGATCACCAAGGCGAACGATCAGAACAGCAGTTAATCAAACTGCACTTTCGAGTTTCCGATACCGGTCAGGGAATTGCCCTCGAAAAACAAAAGCTCATCTTTGAGCCTTTCGAACAAGCCGATTTCTCTAATACGCGTAAACACGGTGGTACCGGACTAGGCTTAGCTGTCAGCTCTGGAATCATCAAAGTTGCGGGCGGGCGAATATGGGTTGAAAGTGAAGTCAACAATGGAACCGTCTTTCATTTTGAATGGACTTTCCGGAGAGCAGCTGATTCGTCTTCTCCCTCGAAAGATGCGTTAAAATCAAGTTTCAAACAGGTTGTGATCGTTGAACCCCATGACTTTCAACGAAAGCTCATTCACGACACTCTTGAGCGATGGGGAATCTCCAGCCACGCCTTCCCAAGCATTGAGGACGCTTCGCCAAAGCTGGAGTCTCTAGCTGATGATGGCACCGAATCCCTTCTTTTGATTGAGTTAACCGAGCTCGCAAAGTCAGCCTCCGCTTCAAGTAATCAATACTCACGAAACTCCGATCGATCAACAATCTCTGTGGCGTGTATGCTTTCGGACCCAACGAGTAAAAATCGTCTTGCGACTTTCAACTTAGATCAAATCATCATCAAACCAGTCAAAACCTCTGAGCTCGCTGATCTCTTAGCAGGGAAGGCTACAACGTCTTCTAACCAAACGGATGATTTATCAACGCGGCATCAAGTATCAGCGGAAATACAGGAACAGAAATCATTCGATTTAGATAATGATACTGACGCCCCAGCCAAACCTGCTGTTCTGGTTGCCGATGATGTTGCTTCAAACCGTCTCCTCGTCACTCATTTATTGAAAAAACTAGGTTATCGGGTCTCTATTGCCGTCGACGGTGCGGAGGCAATCAATCGTTGGCAGGAAGAAAAACCGGATATTATCCTGATGGATATCCAGATGCCCGTTCTAGATGGGCTCGAAGCGACAAGAAAAATACGTGAACTTGAAAACCAAGACGGCAACCGGGTGACCATTATTGCAGCCACGGCTGGTGCGATGATTGCAGACCGAGACAAATGCATTGAAGCGGGAATGGATGATTACATTTCCAAGCCGATTCGAATGGATGACTTTCATCGGATTTTGAAAAAGTGCCCAAGATAAGCCACTACCACGAAGCGAATTGCTTTTAGAGTCTAGGATTCCTTGAGACCGATTCACTTAGAGACCGACTCGATTGTCGGACACACGCGATCAAAATACCGCTCGCAAAACATTTACCTTGCCGCGAAAACCGAACTACAGATTAGGTCAAGAAATAGATCTCGTATCCCTTCGTTTCTGCTGAGATTACCTTCGACTATTTTATCGATTTCTCGCTGCTCTCGGAAACTCATGGGACGTCCCGTCGCATACACCATCAACTGTTTGGCAAATCCGCTACCAAACTTTTCTGGATGCGAGACCAACCACTGTTTTAATTCAGTCACGTCCTTGATTTTCGATCCATCCGATAACTTCACTACCGCTTCCACTTGCTGATCAATTTTTGGCCAACGTTCACGCCAATGTCCGACCGGATCAAAATTTTCGAGGACGAATCCGTATGGATCAATCCTTCGATGGCATCTTGAACAGGCGGAGTCTTGAACATGAACCTCTAGCAAGTCTCGAGGCGACATCGCTCCTTGGGTATCTGGCGTGATAGGGGGAACAGAGTCTGGCGGCGGTGGAACTTCTTGACCAAGAACTTTTTCTAAAAACCAAACTCCTCGCGTAACCGGTTGAGTATCAACACCATTAGCGGTTGCGATCATGACCGCCGACATACCAACAATCCCTCCGAAACGCCCACCTCGTGGGATAGAAAATCGCTGCAAATCATTCATCTTATTTTTATCGAATACTAAATCCAGCTCATAAACATTCTTAGCAATGCGAGGTGAGGTCCATGTAAAATCGGGAGCGACCAACGATTCAATCGGCCGATTCTCACGAAGCAACTCGGCGAAAAAGTACTCCACCTCTAATTTAGCATTCTGCTGATCAAGTCTCGAAAATTTGAACGAACGCTCGGGCATAATATCGTCTAACCGACGAGTATCGAGCCATTGCTCCGTGAAGTTTTTGATGAATGCTGAATTCGGAGAAACTGGAATCATTCGCTCTGCCTCTGCCCGAAGCACCTTTTTGACCGTCAGTTGGTCGACTCTTTTCAGAAGTTTTTCATCGGGTGGCCGAAGGGTAAGGAAGTAAGACAGACGAGTCGCTAAGTCATAGGGATCGAGCGTCGATTCACCGAGACAACGATATAAAAACCTTGGCGAAATCAGACTATTCCGGATCACCAAGTGCATCGACTCGTCGATCGAATAACCTTCGCTAAGATGACGCTCGAACAACGACACCCAAAGATCAAGTGTTTCTTTCTGGGGTGGACGCCGAAACACTCGGCTTAAGAACCGTTCAATCACCGCACGATGATCACCTGCAAGCCCGCCAAAGAAACGCTGTTGCAATCGGCGTTGATTCTCTTCCCGAGGACCGTCAACGATGCGACTGGGTCCATTCACTTCTACATCATGGATCTCTAGAGCAGGACCGTTTTCAAAAACATCGAAGACCACGGTCTCGGCGAAGAGCACGGGGTTTCCAATAATTTTCTTAAGCAACGCCTGCTCCTGAGATTGGGTGATTTCTGGAAGGCCATCGCTTTTCAGCAACACTTTCACTCGATCCCATCCAATACCCCCTCGAAAGCCTTGCCCCTCCTCACTCTCTAGCATTGCGTGCCAGGCAGCGAGGTATTTTGGATTTTGCTTTTGCTTTGACTCAAAGAACGCTTGGAGTTGCTCCTTATCCTCCCGGTCACTATCAAGCGTCGCATTAGCCCAATGAAGAACAATTGTTTGCCCCTCATACAACTCGGCTTCAAACTTAAATTCTTCTTCTGTCTCTCGGGTCACTTCGATTTTTTGCAGAAGCCGAAGTGAACGATGTGAAACGCTATCCGCACTTGATACATCTCGCGCAAAAACCTTAACCACCATCGGGTCTGAATCGAATTCTGGTTTAAAGGAAGAAAGACGTACGACGATCTCGTAAACACCGGAAGCCTTTGCCTCAATTCGACTAGGCCAAGTACAACTACGTTGAATTGGGTCGCACTTCATCCCCAAACGCATTACATCACCAACCACTTTCGATGACGAGTAGCTGATCACCAGATCCTCGGGTTTTGCAGTGCTTGCTGTCGGTTTTGGCGCAGGCTGAATCGGCGGAAAAACTTGATCTGCAACCAGCCTCGCGCATTCGCTATAAGTCTCCATCAACGCTGGTGACAGGACTAAACCTTGACCCAAATTGTCAAAACCATGCTGCAGACGATCCACCGGAAATCCAGCCGGCAACTCAAATGACTTGATTCCAAAAATCGACTCGATCGTCGACCGATACTCCTCACGACTCAGTCGACGCGGGGGAGTACCGCCGATCGTTGTCGAATCCTGCAAGGCTTGATCAAGCCACGCGATCATCTTGCCCTTCAAGGCCAACGAGGGCGACACCGATTCAGCAGGGGGCATCTCGCCATCACGGATCACCTCAAGCACTCGTATCCACGTTCGAATTGATTGGTCATCATCCATCACGAGAGCAGAGCGATTTGATGAGTGAACATCTCGAATTGAAGGCACACCGTGCTCATCGAGTCGAAACGAAAAATATTCCTCACCATCCCCGCGACTCTCGTTCAGGTGGCAGTCCGAGCAAAAGCTCGTCAGAAAACTGCTGGCATCCACAGACGAAAAAGCTTTCTGATTATCCACTCTCGGCAAATCATCACCCAACGAATCATTCCGGGGGAATGAGCATGGAACCGTTACAAGTAGAACAAAGAAAAGACGAGAGAATCGAAAACATTCCATCTCACGAACTCAACCATTCATTGAGGTTACGACGAGAATTAGAAAAGACCTCAACCGGCATTCCAAGTTGCTGCATCAACGTGATGTATAGATCCCCAAGTAAGCGAGGATGTTTGGATTGACGATCATTCGACCAATGAGCCCCATGATCGAATCCACCTCCGGCAACCAACGTTGGTAAATTTTGATTTGCATGCCGACTGGCATCACCCATACCCGTTCCGAGCAGAACAATAGTCGAATCTAAAAGTGGCCGACCCTGCTCATCGGTTTTCAGTTTCAATTGGCTCAAGAACCGACCAAAGCACTTCATGTGTTCCCGCTCAACTTTGATCAGGTCTCGTATCGCATCCGGATCGTTTCCATGATGCGAGAGCGCATGATATCCCGCCTGCAAAGTATCACCATCAATCGTGAATACCTGCCCCAATCCACCGATGAACAGCGACAAAACCGGCGTGCTGTCGGTTTCGAGAGCTAAAGCCATCAAGTCGTACATCAATCGCTCGGCTTCCAACTGCATCGTCGGCGCCACCGGATCGTATTCGGGTAATTGATAATCCGTCGTCACCGCAGCATCTTGATGATCCAGCTGCCGCTTCATTCGGCGTTCGACTTCGCGAATGGATTCAAAATATTCATTCAATTTAGTTTGATCGGATTTTGAAACCGTGCGCTGCAGTTGCCTCGCGTCCTCAAGCAATGAATCCATTGCACTGCGTCCCGAACGCAGTAAGTACTCGGTTCGGCGACGATCAACATCGGTCGAAAATAACTTGGCGTACAAGACGGACGGACGCTGGATCATCGGCAACGCGATCCCCTGCCTTGTGTGGCTCATCGTTTGACTAGCTTTGCCGGCACTAAGTTGCAAAGATGGAAAACGGTACTCACCGCCTAAAAAATCGGCGATCTGCTGATCCAATGAATATTCACCAGGGGTTTGACCACATAAAAAATTGTTCCACGCAGCGTGGCCATTAGGTGCCTGATGATCCAACCCAGAGAACACCGTAAAATCGCTCCGATGCTCTTCCACTTCCATCAGCAAATTCGAAACTTGATAGTTCCGACCTGACTGCTTGGGGAAAAACGCGTCTTGGTAAAACCCTAGGTAAGTGCCAATACAAACGAATCGATTCGCCTTCTTGCTCTCAGTCTCAGGATTCAAATCAGCTGCATTTGT
>JADHOA010000253.1 GCA_016779185.1 Rubripirellula sp. | reverse complement strand
TCCAACCTCTCGTAGGCGTGTAGTTCTAAAATAAGGTTTCGCTTAAACAAACCCTGAGACTGAATGAGTTGACGCAGTTCGAGATACTCTTCGTCCGTCAACTCGTTGCTAAGGAATCGTGTTTTCAAGCGATCAAAACGTTCGCGACTTACACCCATTACACCAATTCCGAAACGACCTTCGAGCCATTAGGTGTGACTCGAACCGGGCGTCCGTCAGGTGTCTGCAATTCTGTGGCGGGATCAATTCCAAGCAGCGTGTAGATTGTCGCAGCAAGATCACTGGGCGTGATCGGACGCTCTTTCGGAAACTCACCCAATGCATCGCTGCTTCCTACGACCTGTCCGCCCTGAATACCTCCACCCGCGAGAGCCACGCTAAAGCAGTTTGGCCAATGATCACGGCCGGCATTGGAATTAATCTTGGGTGTCCGACCAAACTCACCCATGACCACAACGAGGGTCTCGTCGAGCATCCCACGATCCGACAGATCTCGAATGAGCGTCGCAAACGCTCGATCCAACGATGGCAGCAGTGCGTTCTTATCCTTCGCATGTCGGGCCTTGAGCTGGATGATGTCCTGGTGCGTATCCCATCCATTACTATTGACCGTCACAAAGGGCACCCCGCGCTCGACCAGTCGTCGTGCAAGCAAGCAGCTCTGCCCGAAATTGTTGTTCTCCGAATCCAATCCGCCATATTGCTGTCGCAAGGCTTCCGGTTCGTCGGAAAGGGTGAACGCCCGTTTTGCCTCTGGATTCGCGATAAGATTATAAGCGCGCTCCAGGTCTGGGTCGGTCGGAGCTGAATTCGAGGCATCTTTCGCATCGCCGAATGCATTGATCGCATTCACAAACTCCAGTCGTCGGTCCAGGCGGGCAAGATCGAGTCCGGCATAGAAATCTAAATCACGCACCTTGAAACTGCGGCGTCCTGGATTTCCACCGACTGAAAATGGGCTCACCGATCCTGGCAAATATCCGGCGCCACTCAGTTGATTGGGAAATGCCGGCACTGCAACGTTTGATGGAAGGACACCCATTTGTGAACGCAGATGGGCAAGCGTGGCGCCCATTGTGGGGTAGGCCAACGCTGGTGATGGTTTGTAACCCGTCATCATATACTGGGTTCCAAAGTTATGCTCGCCGAGGGGCGACGTCATGGAACGTACAATGGCCACCTTATCCATGATGGCTGCGGTGTTTTCGAGGCACTCCCCCAACCGGACTCCGTTCAGTTTTGTGGGGATCGATGCCATGGGACCTCGAACTTCCCTGGGCGCATCCGGTTTGGGGTCAAAGGACTCCAGATGACTAGGCCCGCCATCCAGCCAGATGAGTATGCAGGATTTTGCCCTGGGACTGAGTTGGGCCTTGGACTCGGCAACCAGCCGCTGCAGGCCAAGGAAATTGCCCAAGCCCAAACCCAGCGCCGTCAACCCGCCTACGCGAACAAAGTCTCGTCGTGTTACGCCATCGCATCGTTGTGTCGTTTTCATGATTCCTATTTGCTATTGAATTTGCTGGAGGCTAAGAGGCTCCAAAGGAAGTCTTCCAGTATTCGTTGTTGCTGCTCCCCAGTTTCCACATTGGCCAGTTGCTCACGCCAAAAACGGCGCGTGGCGCCAGCCGGTTTTCGGCTTAGGGTAACGAGATAAAGCTCGTCGATGATGTCCATGGGCGCCGTATCCGCATCGAACAATCTTGCCAACCGTCCTTCCTCGTGACTGATGCGCGCATTGATCAGCTCGCCGTTTAATAGATGCAAGTTTCGTGTGAGCCCACCTGAAATACTGGTCTCACTTTCGCATGACTCTTCCCGACCGCAACGCCCAAGTATATCGAGAGTACGTGAGGGAGTGTATAGATCCACCAAAGTTACGGCACGTTGTCCATTTGCCTTACCTTGATACTGCGCAGGCACGTTCAAGACGTATGAAATCCCGTCAGCAAGGACCTCTGCCTCAAGGGGCCTTCTCAACGCGTGGGAATAATATCGATCGTCCTCGGCGTTTCCCGGCACAGTATTTGAACTGCGTGCGTAAGTGGCGCTAGTGACTATTCGTTTCAGCATCGGTCGTAGTCGATAGCCACTTGCTACGAAATCTTCTGCGAGCCTGTTCAGCAGTTTCGGATGTGTCGCAGGGTTCGTGTCACGCATGTCATCGACCGGCTCCACCAACCCGCGACCCATAAGCGAACTCCAAAGTCGATTCACAATAGCCTTGGAAAAATAGGGATTGTCTCCAGCGGTCAACCAGTCAACCAGATCCTCTCGACCATCCTTCGTCTTATCTTCCAGATAATACTCACCGGGAATCCGAGCCACAGCGGGTTCCCGTGTGCGGGGGTGAATCACATCTCCGGATGCCCTGACCCGAACGATCTGCGCGTTCTCGATTTTCGAAAAAATAGAGGCCAATCCGTGATAGTCGTCCTGGGTCCACTTGTCCAATGGATGATTGTGGCAATTCGCGCACCGCAGGCGGCTTCCCATGAAGAGTTCACTTACAAACTCGGCCTGTTCGCGAGGCCCATTCACCGTTCGGTAGAAATTGGCTGGTCCGATGTCGTGGGTGTCACCCGTTGCCAGAATCAGAGTTCGTGCGATTTCGTCGTAGCCAACGTCTTTCTCTATTTGGTTCGACAGCCAAAGCCGGTAGGTGGCGATACCATTCTCGTCGTTCGGGTCTGTCCCCATTCTCAGCCACTTCGCCAATTTGTAACTCCAGTATTCATTGAAGGCGTCGGTCTGCAATAACTCATCAATCAACTCCTCATTCTTGTTTTGATCCTGGTTCGCCAGCCAGGCCGTCACCTTGTCGGGCTCTGGCAGTCGACCGGTAAGATCCAAACTTACCCGACGGATGAAAGTCGATTCGTCAGCCTGTGGCGATATCGGCAGTCGCAGAGTCGTCAATAGACTCAACACCTCATCGTCGATGAAATTTCGCCTTGGTTGCCCCGCCAAATCGACCGGCTCATTCGAGAGAGGAATGACGATCTCAATAGGTGCAACGCTATCGAGATACCGTGCTGTAATGATATGACGGCCACCACGCAGCGGTGTGGCCACGGCAGAATCATTGTCAATGCGGACCGCTGACGAATCCTCAGCGGAGAACACGGTCCAAGGTGTCACATCCTTCGAACTGCCATCAGCATAGAACGCCTCCGCACGCAGTTGAACATCTACATCGGTCTTCTCGATGAAGTAACTTCTGGGCGTGAACTCCACACGTTCCAATTCGCGGTGTGGCGCCATTTCCGCGCCTTCCCGGATCCATCGCAGCAACAATTGTGTTCCCTCGTCATCATCATCCATCAGGAACTTGCCGCCGTGATCGATAGCGAACGTCGGCTTGAGAATGATCAAACTCTCCTCAGGCTTCTGAAGATTGATGCGACGCCCCGAAATCTCTCTCACGATGGCCTCGTAATCAGCCTGAGGATTCCCCCCATAGAGAGAGAGCTTGAAGTTGCCACGACCCGCCGCCGAGCCGTGACACGCGCCGGCATTGCATCCCATCTTGGTCAACACCGGCATCACTTCGTTTACGAAGTCGACACGATCAGAGGCCGACGATTTCGCCACCCCGCATGCCAGGGCAATAAATAGAGCAATAGTTTGTTTCATCGATTTAGTTTCTTCACCAATGTCAGCCTCAACCGAACGCCGCTTTTCGAGGTTCTATCGACGACGCATTTCCCTGCCGCCGGTTGCTTCCTGATTCAGCCAGGCCTGAACCGTTTCACGCTTTTCGCCAATAATGTCTGCAATCCCTCCCAACACGTGGGAGTCGGCATACACTCCACCTTTAGGAAAAACTAGATTGTGAACAACCTTTCCACCCTTCGCCAGAACGAAGGTTTGGGACACAGTCCTGTCCAGCCCATACGCTCCGGGACCCTCGCGACCCTCTTTCGAGAAAGCAATGACATCGACTCCGCGTTCAAGCAGCGCAGGGAACATCCCCGCGTAAGGCTCAAAGTCAACGGGGTCGTCACTCAAGAGTATCACGGAAACGTGCAGATCAACGTCAGACTTTCTGCCAATCGTTGCTAGGCTGCCACTTAGATCGTAGAGACCTCGGCTCGACGCTCCCTCGTCATCTTGGAACACGATTAAATGAGGTCGATTGTTGGCCATTGCGATGGGGTCCAGCATTTGTTCCTTGTGTTCACCGGCGTACCCAACGGCTTGGAACGATACAAGTTTCTCCCCCGGTTGCGGCCCCGAGAAAATGGGATTCTGCACACCCTTATTGAACAAGTCCGGCGCCTTCACTTCCTTCACACGTTTGTTTTCGTATTGCTGACGAGCCGTGGAGCGCTCAGGAAAAGCCGTTCTATACAAGTCTACGGCTTCTTCTCGTGAGATCTTACCCGCTTCGACCAGCGCACCCAGTTTCTCCCTAAATGCAGCTCGAGGGTCGGAATCTCCGCTCTCGCCGCGTTCATCACGTTCGGCGCGTTCGGCGCGTTCGGCGCGTTCGGCGCGGCCACGAGCCTCGTCATTGTTCTGCGCCATGGCGGACGAGCCAAATGCGATGGTTGTTGCTAGAATAAGCGTTAGAATCTTCATCATTTTTCTATTTTTGGTTTATCTGGACTATTTAAAAAGTTGTTATCGAATACCTGCTGCGTGTCTTCACCCTGTATCCGTGTCTAGTCGGAGAATTGGACAAGATTATTTGTTCAATCTCCTATTTGTTCGACTCCTGTGATGGTCAGTTTTTCTAGGTCCATTGAGTCCAAAGGCCTTATCCCTAGATTATTCACTCGTCCCACTAGTCGTGTCACCTCGCGACACCCGCTCTGGAATTCGGCGAGGCTTTTCACCGAGTTTCCTGAGCACCCGCAAATCGGGTCGATTGAAATCTGACTCGTGGGGATAATCATCTCCGACGACACGATTCTCTTTGAGCTTACCAACCGGCGGAATAATCCAATCATAGATTGGTTTGTTCTTCGGTCCGCTTTCCCAGGCTGCAAGCAATTCCATAAAATCCTCACTCAGACTACCTGGTTTTCGAGGAGGCATGTGATGATTGGGATCCCACCCGTCGCCAATGAATTCTTCGACCGTTTTCATCCCGATTCGATGACAGTCGAAACAGCTGTTACCCTCGATATAGATCGTTCGCATGTCCCAGTCACTAGCGCCCACCACAAAGTAGGGCGCCTCGAGATCCGCAATCTTTGGTACGACCGTTTTTCCGCTGGGAAGCTTGGCGGCATCTATGAAAGGATTATGGATAAATGGATCCGCCTGATGGCACTGAACACATTGATTTCCTCGCGGTGTTGAGAAGGCTCTATTGAAGGCTTTAGGTTCACCCACTCCAGGCAATTTGCCGACCAAGCGATTGGTTTTGGGATCGACCTTTACCCACTTGCGGTTATCGCCGCTTTCGAAAAATGCCGTTGCCCCCGTTTGTCGATTGTATCCGATCATCTGTACCGAGTGATGCATGTCCTCATCGTCGATATTATGAAGACTACCGCGCCCATCATGACGCCCGAAGCTGACCCAAACGACATGGGGTAGCGGCTTCCCAACCGCTGTCCGGCCTTCGTAACGCTGTAAGACCGAACCTGACATGCAGTCGCCCATTTGCAGGCTTGGATTGTCACAACAATGAATACCAGGATCGCCCGTGAACTGCTGACCGTCGACGAAGATGGGAATCTCTATGCCATCTCTCAAATCAACCATAGGTGGAACACCAAGGTGAGGCTCGATCAGCTTGGCGTATTCAGACGCCGATTTGAAGACACCGTCGCTCGTATTTTCAAAGCTGCCCTTCATTCCTGTTTCCGATCGGGCAACATGAGGCAATGAATACGATCCACGATCGGATTCAGATCCTGCAATCAGACCAATGACAGACGAGCCGAGGGCGATCACTGTTGCAAGAATAAGCGCTAGAATCTTCATCATTTCTTATCTTTGGATTATCGCGATCGTTGAAAAGTTGTTATCGAATACTTGCTGCGTGTCTTCATTCTGTATCCGCGTCTAATCGGAGAATTGGACAAGAATTCTTGATCAATTTCCAACTAGCTCGACTCCTGTGATAGCCAATTTAGCCTCCCGCTGGGTGGTAAAACAAAACCAACTTAAAAGCTCCAATCCCACCGCACGTCGAGTAGCGGTGTGCAGTTCGTGAACGGGAACCTCAATATCAAAATCACCCTCCACTTGCCTCTCAGCCGAAAAGCGACCAGGACTCGATCGTTCTGGGTTGGCTGCTGTCACACCGATCACGATTTCCGACGGTAAACTCACCTTCCCCCGAATTCGGAATCGGGCCTCCGCACTTAGCAGGATGGGACGCAACGCGTTCCGTTTTGCCGAGAGGGAGGAAAAGTAGAGCGTTTCTCTTTGGTTTCGAACCGGCTCAGCGAAAATGACCCCAGAGCCGACGGCGACATTTGACAGACGTTCGGCGTATACTTCCCTGGCATTCTTTTCTTGAACGAGCCCGGCTTCGATATCACGCCCCAGTTCGATACGCAGGAGACTCT
>JADHOA010000252.1 GCA_016779185.1 Rubripirellula sp. | reverse complement strand
CAGCGTTTCATCCACCAAAAAACACTTCCGCGATTTCCGGGGGTTTAAGGTTGGTTGTATCGGTTGGTTGCGGCACGCCACCCGCCTTGGGAAACGATTGGAAGTAAACCCGTTTTCGGCAATTCATCGCCTAGGTTTGGCTCAGATTCCGGGGAAGATTGGTAACCTCCGGTGACCCGGGGAGTTGTCAAGGTGCAACATTAACCCGCGATCCAAAATCTGCCATTGAGAACGCTTCTCACTCACTTTCCGTATTAATTCGTCTTGCCGTAGGCTCATCAACTTTTCCGATGTTTCTTACTCCGGTTCCGATGCTTTGATGATCCCCTAACTCTATCCGCGCGAGAGCCGCGAACCTTTCAAGTTGCGTTACCACCTCAGGGCGCTGGCCTGCGATATTCCTGTCGCAAGATGGGTCAGAAATTAGGTCGAACAGAAGTGGTTCAGGAGCAGGAGTTTCTTTGAAATGAGGATGTCGGCCGAAGGTTTCCAGTGCAAGGAAAAGTTTCCAGCGTCCGCTTCGAACGGCTTGCAGTTGGTCACGGTCATAATAGTAAATTGCATCGTGCGGCGATTTTGCGTGGTCATCTAGCAGCAGTGACTCGATGACTTTTCCGTCGATCTTACGTTTGGGTGGTTTTGCACCTGCGAGTTTTGCAAAGGTCGGCAGCAGGTCGATCGTGCAAGCGATCTGATCACTGGTGGTGCCCGGTGAAATCTTAGTAGGCCACCAAGCAATCGTGGGGACTCGAAACGCGCCTTCGCTGGTCGTGTAACCTCGGCCGTGCATCGGCAGGTTGCTTCCTCGCGATAGATCGTTTAAGTCTTTAGCCAGTGGGGCGCCGTTGTCTGAGGTCCAAATCACGAGCGTTTTCTCCGAAAGGTTGAGCTGTTCGAGTCGTTTGAGAATCTCGCCAGTGGACCAGTCAATTTCTTCGATCGAGTCCCCCCATGGCCCATTCCGGCTCTTGCCACGAAATGCTTCACTGGCGAACGGCGCGGCCGTGCTGCCAGGCATCGCCTGTGGAAAGTAAACAAAGAAAGGTTCGTCTTGGTGATCGGTAATGAAGTTTAGCGCTTCTTCTGTCAATCGCTTGGTCAGTAGGTTGCGATCAGTTGGTGCTTCGACCACAACCTCGTCCCGCATCAGCGGCAGTGGCGGCCAAAGGGCACCGTCGAGCTTTGGGCTGACTCGCTGACCCACCGCTTCGGTCATGTCATCGCTGTAGGGGATCCCAAAGAACGTGTCAAAGCCTTGGCGAGAGGGCAAGAACGCGGGTTGATCACCCAGATGCCATTTCCCGAAAATTCCCGTGGCATAGCCCTGAGACTTAAGTACCTCGGCAATCGTTTCTTCCTGGGGGTTGAGTCCGTACGGTGAAACGGGACGCAGTACATGGCCATCGCGTTCATTAAAGTGCATCCCAAGACGCTGCGCATAACAGCCTGTCATCAGACTGGCGCGTGATGGCGTGCAGACGCCAGCGGAAACATAAAAATGCGTGAACCGCTTTCCCTCGTTGGCCATCCGATTGAGGTTCGGCGTGCGATGCAGCGTTGAACCAAACGGTTCGATATCGCCGTAGCCAAGGTTGTCGCAAAAAATCACGATGAAATTCGGCTTATCGCCCGGTTCAGTCGTCTTGGCCCAGGCACCCTTGAACTCGGTGCTGATGAAGCACACAACGATGAGGACGGCGATCATGCATCGTCTCATTGCAACGCGAGTGAATGATGATGGGCAGTCAGGCGAGTTCATGCATGTAAATCCATTCAAAACAATTTTCACGATTGCAATCACGTCCCATTACAGCAGGTTCAGGTCAGGTGCGGAGCGTAGCAGTGAGGTACCACGAGATGGGGAAGTCGGTCGATGTGAGCGTTTGCGAAGTTCAGGCGAATCATTGGATCACGAATGTGCATCTTAGCGGTTCCGGCCGCAAGTATGGTGCTTTGCGGGGATGCCGTACGCAGCGACTCTGTGGCCCAAGTTAGCTCTTTTGCGAGGGTGCGGGTGGGAAGCCTAGGAGGTTTTGGTGAACGGTAGGTAACGGCATTGGAAAGGTGTTCAATGGATGAACCTAGGGTCAAAATGGGAATCCTGACGACAGTCAAGCCGAAGCGACGCTGGATGACTGACAGCGGAAAGATGCTGGATTGCCCCCGAAGGCGGGGAGACCATGGGGCACGAATCTCGAAGGCCCGTAGGATGAGGCGATTCTTTTCTGGCCACGAGCCCTCTGGATGCGGTACGATATTGCAAAGCAGAGGCATGTTCAAATCAATTCACTTGCAACCGGCAACCTCGAGACGCTTGGCGGGTTCGCTGCGTTTTGGAAGCATCCGGATTCCGGAGAGACGAAAGATCGATTGGTTTGGATCCTGTTCTGCTAAACAATGATATTTTTGATTTTGACTTTCTTTTCCTAGAGAGAAAATATTTGATGCGCAACGACAGGAATACGTCTGACAAGAATCTCGATAGCCGAACGATGAAACCGAGTGCAGCGAAAGAGGACCGACGAAATTTCATTCGCACCGGAACGGTGATTTCGGCATCCGTCGCCGGACTCGGTGCTGTCCCAATGGTGCACGGGCAAGAAACGAGTGGCGGGAACAGTGACACCGTCAAGCTCGCAATGGTTGGTTGTGGTGGTCGTGGTGGTGGAGCAGTGAACGACACCATGTCGATTAACGACAACATACAGCTGGTAGCGATGGCTGATGTGGATGGTGAAAAATTGGGATCCTTTCGCAGTGGTGCGCAAAAACGACACGAGGGAAAAGTCAATGTTGCGGACAGCAAAATGTACTCCGGAATCGATGCTTATCGCCGAGTGCTTGATGACCCCGAAGTCGATGTGGTGATGTTCGCCACACCACCCGGTTTTCGTCCGCAGTACATTGCCGAAGCGGTCGATGCGGGAAAGCACGTCTTTGCGGAAAAGCCGACTTGCGTCGATCCCGCTGGTTTTAAAATCTGTCTGTCCGCCCATGAGCAAGCGGTCGCTAACGGTACCGCAATTGTGACCGGAACGCAGTATCGTCGACAAACCAATTATGTCGAAGCGATCAAGCGAATTCACGAGGGCGAAATCGGTGACATCGTTGCCGCAACTAGCCGTTACTGTTCTAACGGTATCTGGAACCGTATTCGGAAGCCAGGGATGAGTGACACGGAGTACCAGATCTTTAACTGGATGCACTTCGTTTGGCTCTCTGGTGATCAGATCGCCGAACAAGCTGTTCACAATATCGACACCATGAATTGGATCATGGGTGGTCCGCCAGAGTCCGCTTTTGGTAGTGGCGGTCGATTCACTCGACCCGAAGGTAGCGAGATGTGGGATAACGTCGAAGTGGACTATATCTATCCCGGTAATCGAATGCTTTCGTTCATGTGTCGCCAGATTCCCGGAGCCGCAGGTGATAATTCAAATACCATCTACGGTACCAAAGGTACTTGCACGATCTATGGCGCGAACCGTGGAGCCTCGATCACCGATCGCGATGGAAAAGAACTGTGGTCGATGAAAGGTGATATTTCCGCTGCATACCGGCAAGAGCACAAGGATCTGATTGATTCGATTCGAGCAGGAAAACCGATCGTTGAACTGAAAGCAACCGCCGAGAGTTCGATGACTGCGGTTTTGGGACGCATGGCTGCGTACACCGGACAGTTGGTCGCTTGGGATTTCGCGACGACCGAATCCAAGTTAGATCTATTTCCGAAGGACTTTGACATCAAAGGGGCAAGGCCTGAGCCAGAATTTGCAGTTCCCGGTCAGACAAAACTGATCTAGTTCCTGTAAGTTTTCAGCATTATCTAAGAGAACCGACTGCCAAAGGGTGGTCGGTTTTTTTGTGCGACTGTTCAGTGACCGTTCGGTGACCAGTCCACGCAATCATCGTCTCCTTCAGTCTTCAGCGATTTTGGCGATAGACGAAAGCACCGATGAGCCGAATCAATGATTGAGCCAAACAAGGTTCCCTGTACGCGGTAAGAATCCCAACGATTTTGGTCTTCTTGCTTAGTTCTCACCCTGCCCCCAGCGACGAAACAGGTCGTGTTCAATTTCAAAGTAGTCGAACGCTTTTCCAACCGTTTGGTCGACGATGTCCTTAATGCTTTTAGGCTGATGGTAGAAAGCTGGCATCGGGGGAAGGATCATCGCACCGAGGTCATCCGCTTTGGCCATCATTTTGAGGTGACCTTTGTGAAGCGGCGTTTCGCGGACAGCGAGAAGCAACTTACGTTTCTCTTTGAGGCAGACATCGGCTGCTCGCGTGAGCAGGTTGTCGCCGTAGGAGTTCACGATTCCAGAAAGACTTTTGATACTGCAGGGCATCACCATCATGCCGAGTGTCAAAAAAGATCCCGACGCAATGCTCGCAGCAAGGTTGTTCGGACGATGGACCACGTCGGCCATTTCTTTGAGCTCTTCGGGGGTGACATCCGTTTCTATCTTTAAATTCAGTGCACCTCCTTCGCTCAATACCAAGTGGGTCTCGATGTCATCGCGTCCGCTGAGATGTTGCAGGGTCCTGACGCCATAAATCACGCCCGATGCACCGCTAATTCCGATGATGATTCGTCTTTTCATGGTGTTACGTTGTGGTTAGCGGTAAAACGCAAGAGTGGGCGATTGTAAACACAGTAAGTAAGTGTGAGGGGTGGGGGCAAACAATCAAAAAATGATTCTGTTATCTCGTCGACAGTCGCCGATCGGTCAACCGTAGGAAGCCTAAGTTGCGATGCCTATCCACGTGACTCCCAAAAAAATAAAGCGTCACCGCAGTGCGAATATATCGACGAATTTTGGGTTTCGCTTTCTATCCTTTAACCGTGAACCACCCCATCGCGGAGCGAGTGCAGAACCACCCCATCGCGGAGCGAGTACAGATGCACCCCATGAAGCAAATATGGCACGGTTCATGACGCCTCCGAGGAGATCCGATCCGCCGACCGACCTAGCAATCCGTTGGCCGCGTCGGACGCGATCGCCACAACTAGTCTGTACGTCAAGTATTATCCCGTTGGTGACTTCTGGAACCGTGCCGGCTCGACAAGTGACCCAACCGAGTCGGAGGAACCCTCATCGGTAGCCATATCCTGTTCAGTGTAGCAACGTTGGAAGTGCGGTAGCAGCGAATTGCCGCAGGATAATCGATTGGATCGGTAAACAGAAAACATCAAACTGACACGAGATAATTTGATACCGTTCTGCTTCACGGAGCTGAATTTCGTCGGGAACCAACTTTTTATGAGATTCAAACGGCTTCCCTAGCCGGGTGTGACAGGCCTCGTATTTGCAAACTGCTTGACCGCAGGCAGGCTCACTCCCCGTTTCCCACATTCGTACTTCATGGCCCGTTCGAAAAAAGGAAATGGATAGCTTGGGTTTCTTCGCAACGCATAGCGTTCCAAGGCGACCACGAGGCTGCGATCCACTTTTCCTTGGTCAACCAACTTAATTACAAAGTTCAGATACGCACGCTGGTCGTTTCGCGTGGCTCGCAGGCGATTGGTTAACTGCTCTTTTAAGGTAGCAAGATGGTTTTGGTCTGCCGAAAGGCTTCTGGAAGTGGTGATTTGCCCATTGGCGGGTAACCCGTGCAACAATCCTCCCACAAAGAAACAGACAATGGCTGTGAAACTTCTCATGGAACACTCGGGGTTTGCGTAAATCGTCAATCCGGACTTCGGAGTTAGCAAAACCAGACCGATGGGTGCAAGACTGAGTCGCTCGTTTGTTAATTTGAATGGGTTACGGTGTCACTTACGCTGCATCCCAAGAACCTACCACGAGCTTTGGCTGTTTCATTTCATGTGCGAGGGGGGAACGCCGAAAAAACATGAAGTCATTAGCCGGTTTTCGATGATCGTCTGTCTTGGCTGACAGATCTCCCGGCTAGCTTTGCTTTGGTCTGAACAGTTCCGCCCACGATTGGCGGTGTGAAGCTCGGGAAGGAATCCGGACATGAATCGTTTTTTGATACTCAGTGCTGCCGCAGCGCTTCTTTTGGGATCGACAGGATGCCTACACCATCACGCTCGCGGCGGACTTAGCCAGTGTGAACCTGTCACCTGCGAGCCTGCAGATGGTTGCGAATCCTGCTCAGCCAAAGGTGGCGGCAAGGGATTGCTTGGTAAACTGGCTTGTCCACCCAGCGGGAGAGACGGGCTTTTCGCAGATCGGCACGGTAGGCACCATCATGGCAACCTCTTTGGTGGTTCCGGAGTTGGCTGCAAGCATTGCGGACCATACGCACATGGCGGCGGGCACGCTCATGGTGGGGTTCACGCAGCGAACATGGCCTACCCATACTATACGATCCGTTCACCACGCGATTTCCTGATGGATAACCCACCAACCATCGGATACTAATTTCGATTGGGGCTGGGTGTGATCTTCACCCATTAATGCGAAAGGGGTCAGTGGGATGTTTGCCTATTGACCCTTTTTTTTGTGGGGGGAGAACCGCGTCGCTTTTCAAACTCTGTGAGGTCGATGACTCCGCTCGCGTTT
>JADHOA010000251.1 GCA_016779185.1 Rubripirellula sp. | reverse complement strand
CTAAAAAAGGTACCACCGCCGACTCAGCAGCGATCCATCGATCACTGCTGAAACTAGCCAATCGCGTGACTAACTCCAGCGTTAATAACCCAACTGACCCGCTCAAGCGAGAATCATGAGTTGATGACCAGAGTGGGATTCTGTTTAGGCGGCGAGCCTTGCGGATTTCTGATAGAAGCTTGCAACGCACTCGACCACGCGAAGTTGCTCTTCCTGTGTTAAACCAGGAAAGATCGGCAGATTCAAAATTTCGGCCGCTGCTCGCTCAGTTTCTGGCAGATCGCTACCGTCGACGCCAAGGAACGCAAAGCATTCTTGCTGATGCATTGGAACCGGGTAGTAAATCTCACTCCCTACTCCCTGCTCAGCCAAATGGGCACGCATCGAATCTCGCTGACCGCCTCCGACGCGAATCGAAAATTGATTCCAAACGTGAAATGCATTCGGATCAATATACGGTAAAGTAATCTGATCTTCACCGACTAACTGCTGATCCTCCATCCATTCCATGTATCGACCGGCAATCGCTGAACGTCTCTGAACGGCATCATCAAGATGCCTCATTTTCACTCGAAGAACAGCGGCTTGGAAAGTATCGAGACGGCTGTTGATTCCCACTACCTGGTGATAGTAGCGTGGTCTCATTCCGTGACCGGCAAACAGTCGCAGTCGATCCGCCATCTCCGCGTCTCCACTGGTCATCATGCCACCGTCACCCATCCCGCCCAGATTTTTGGTGGGATAAAAACTAAAGCATCCAATCAATCCCCAACTGCCCGCAGGACGGGAATGATAAGCAGCTCCGATTGCCTGAGCTGCGTCTTCAATAACCGGGATGTCTCGGCTCGCCGCAATTTGACAAATTCGATCAATTTCTGCGCACTGACCAAACAGATGCACCGGAATAATCGCGCGTGTTCGGTCGGTGATCAATTGCTCAAGATGATCGGTGTCGAGATTGAATGTGTCTGGCCGAATATCGGCAAAGATCGGAGTTGCACCGAGCCGAGTCACACAACTGACGGAGGCAAAGAAGGTAAAGCTGGGAACGATCACTTCATCGCCCGGACCAATCCCCAAGGCCATTAGCGCAAGTAGCAATGCATCGCTACCCGAAGCGCACCCGATCGCATGATCGGCCTGACTGTATTTTGCTATTTCCTCTTCCAAGGCGGATACCTCGGGTCCAAAAAGAAATCGACCGCTATCAACAACCTCCGTCAGAGCTTCAATGAACTCTTCTCGATGGGGACGATTGTCTCGATTGACATCGAGTAGAGGCCCATTTTGCGGGGTCTGAACCATCCTGCAACCTTCCTTGGCTGATCTGTGGTTATTTGTTTTTATGCGGCGTTTTCAGCACTCGCAGGCTTGAGCGTTCGGTTCACCCGAGTGTCCTTACTCGAGGAATCTGCTATCACCCGAAAGCGTTATCAAGGTCTTAACTTCAGTCAATACTGATGGTCAAGATCATTCCCACGGACGATCGCCCGCACGTCGGAACGTTCCAATCGGTTTTTTCTGGGATTTTCGGCCTAAAACGTTTGATGAACGTTTTCACCAACAATACCTCAAAAACGAGCTTTCAGGTGATCTTTGGACGGATCAGCGACTCTCCCTTAGGGTCTTTGAACACGGATTCCAAAGGATGGGATCTCCTCAACCAGCTCACCGACGCTCAACTCGGGCTAACTTTCGTCACGTACAGAACCGGAAGCCAAAACCTCGAACAACTCAAAACCTCATAAAATCGAGTGATTCATTCGGCAGCGACATCCTAATGGAACTGCGTTGCGACGGGATAAAGTGAATAAACGCCTATCGAAACCATTAATGATGCAGCGTCAAACGGAGTGGGAGTCGAGACAAAAGTGGGTATTTGCTCGCGATGAACTCTCTAAAAAGAGTCTTTTCTAAGCCGATCAGCGATCAACGCTTCACCAAATCAGTCACCTTTACTCTACACTGCGTGACTGACTGATTTTTTCCGCTGGCATCGGTGCCGGCACTTGAGGGCCCCATGAGCACAATGATGTTTCTGGTCGGAGCAGTAGTTCTGATCATCTTAAATGGATTTTTTGTCGCTGCTGAATTTGCGCTCGTCAAAGTACGCGTTGCTCGCATTGACCAAATGGTCAAAGAACGTCGCCCGTTTGCACCCACCGCGCGTTGGCTTGCCGATCGTCTGGATGAGTCGCTATCCGCATG
Source organism: Rubripirellula sp. (assembly GCA_016779185.1). Lineage (GTDB taxonomy): Bacteria > Planctomycetota > Planctomycetia > Pirellulales > Pirellulaceae > Rubripirellula. Next base: position 4,337 of record JADHOA010000251.1, on the reverse strand, counting down.
CCAGCTTGGAATCACCATGGCATCGCTTGGGCTCGGCTGGGTGGGTGAACCCGCATTCGCTGCACTGCTGGAGCGTCCGCTGGAATGGTTGGGCGTCACTGATCCACAAATTGTTCATGTGATTGGATTTGCCGCCGCGTTCTCGGTCATCACGGGTTTGCATTTGGTAGTGGGCGAGCAGTTCCCGAAGATCTTTGCAATCCGGCGCCCCGAAACCATGCTGCTTTGGTGCGCAGCGCCGCTCAAGTTTTCTTACATCATTCTTTATCCCTTTCTCGCAGTACTGAATGAATCCACCTCCTTTTTACTGAAACGAGTGGGGATTCACGGAACGGCTGAACATGATGGCCCAGTCAGCGAAGACGAAATCCGAGTGATTCTTCGAGATGCACATGTGCGTGGCAATCTAAGCCGAAATGAACACTCTCTGATCAATAACGTCTTTGAATTTGATGACTTAATCGTGCGCCGAGTGATGGTGCCTCGAAACGAGGTTGCCTTTTTTGACGTCGATCAACCACTCGCAGAAATCCTCGATCAAGTCCGACTGAGCAAACACACTCGCTACCCCGTCTGTGATGGATCGCTTGATGAAGTCCTAGGCGTGGTACACATCAAGGACCTTCTCGGAATCCCAATCGACTCGGAACGATTCAACCTTCGGGACCTCATGCGTCCCCCCAAAAAAGTCCCGGAGACGATGCCGATTAGCCGAGTCCTGCGCCACTTTCAGGCAACTCACCAACTCCTTGCAATGGTGATTGACGAGTACGGCGTCGCAACAGGAGTGGTCACACTTGAGAACGTTCTCGAGGAAATCGTCGGTCCCGTTGAAGATGAATTCGATACAGAACAACCCGACTTCGTGCCAATCGGAGCCGATGAATTTCTTGTCAACGGCTCCGTTCGACTCGACGAAGCCCGGAAAGAACTCAGCATCCCACTCGAAGAGTCCGATGAAGCAGACACGATTAGCGGTCTGCTAATGGATGTCCACCAAAAGATCCTCGCTCAAGGTGATGTGATTCAATTGCAAGGCGGTACCGCTGAGGTGGTTGAAGTCAAAAATGACTGCGCAACGAAAGTAAAATTCAAGATATCAACTCAATGACGCAGGCATCATGATTCGGTGAATCATCTACCGGATTCCGAGAGCCTCGATAGCATGATCGATCGCCTCGTCTCGCGAACTCAACCGGCCGTCTAACTGCAGTACTCTGATTTGTTTGAGTATGCGAGCGTAGGCTGGCCCGGGAATGTAACCTAGATTCCTGAGATCATCGCCGGTCAAAAGCGGTGGCGGATTTCGCTGAACCTCTGGCCACCCCAAAACCTCTTGAACACGGCGAAAACTTTCTTGCGACTCACGCTTTTCAGACGACGTTCCCAAAGCAGCGAGTGAAATCGCTAACCCCAAAATAAAATCTACATCTCGGTCCGTCACAATCGGCTGAGTTTGTGACCACGGTAGATTCTGAAACTGCAAAAGTTCCTTTGCATAACGCAGCGACGACGACAACGATCGAACCTCCTCATTGGATAAACGCCACCGAGCGGTTAACGCTTTCAGAGACTGCTGCGGTTCGTTTGCCAACGCTAAAATTGCGCCGAGGCGATATCGAAAATCGTGATCACCCGATGCGAGAACAGCGGTCGTCAAACGCTCAAAATCGATTTCCAAAAGTGGCGGTAACACATTTGCCGCAAGCTGAGTTCTGACAAGCGATCTTAGACCGTCCATCACAAATGGAGACACCATCACGCGACGCATCTCAGCTCCGATTCGCTCCTCACTCACCACAACCATCGCCGGAGCATGCTGGGTAATCGCCGACTCGGTTGAACGATCGATTGCAAAACCAAGTGTTGCAGAAAAACGAATGGCTCTTAACATTCGCAAACGATCTTCACCGAATCGATCATTCGGATCGCCGATCGTTCTCAGGATCCCATCAGCAAGATCTTTTTGACCGTCAACAAAATCGATCACCTTCTCTGCGATCGGGTCGTAAAAAAGACCGTTAATCGTGAAATCACGGCGTAACGCATCCTGCTGGGGATCGCCAAAGTGAACGGAATCAGGCCGACGACCGTCGCTGTAATGACCATCGCTTCGAAACGTTGCAACCTCGGTGGCATGGGCCAAACTTCGAGATCGAAGTCGCCTCTCCGGCAGTACTCCAATCACCCCAAAGGAAACCCCATAAGCGAGCGTCTTTGATTGACCGAAAACCTCGCGAACTGTCTCAGGCGTCGCGTTTGTGGCGACGTCATAATCTTTGGGTGTTTTATTGAGCAGTGCATCACGAACACATCCTCCGGCCAGATACGCAATGAAACCAGCCTCCTGCAACCGACTCACAATGCGAACCGACTCTCGAGCGTCGCTGGTTAATTCGATTCGATTTGATTGAGATACCATGACGACCTCGAATAACCGGGCAGAATCTCGAAACAGAGCGCCGACTCAGTCTGTTTTCACGACCTGTTGACCGGACGTGCTTTAGCCAACTAACTAACATAGTGTCGCTTCGCTGTTGAATCGTCTATTCCAAACGCGTGATTGTAAACAGTAAATCGCTAAGCCAAGATTCTGGCTAGCGTCAGCAACGCATGGATTCGCGACGCTCACGCAATTCAGCTTTCGCTGCTAATGAACAGGATTTCAGCGACAAACGCTCGACGCTGTCACTGGTACAAATCCCAATGGATCAACCTCAGGATTCTCAACTTCCAATTACTTTTCAAATGCAACAGCAAAATCAGCCAGTCGTTCCCGCTTTTGATTTCTCCGCCGATCCCTCGAGGCGAAAAGGTGTCGTCGCAGTGATTTTTCGCGGTAAACGTCTCCTTGTGATTCGAAGGTCTCAAACCGTTACCGCGCCAGGCATGCTGTGTCTTCCCGGCGGAGGTATTGAAGTTGGAGAAAGTGAATCGCAAGCATTGGTTCGAGAAATGCTCGAAGAGCTCAACGTGAAAGTGGAGCCGGTTCGTCTGTGCTGGAGAAGCACCACCACTTGGGGAACGAACTTAGCTTGGTGGCTTGCAACGATTCAAGAAACTCATGAACCAATCGCCAATCCTGACGAGGTTGAGGAGATCTACTGGATGACGAAGACCGAAATCCTGAACAGCAGCTCAATGCTGCCCAGCTTGCCACAATTCATTGAAGCATGGCATCAGGGAGAAGTTGAGCTCGACCATCAAATGCTGAGAGTTCGTTGAGATGAACAAGAGCTAACTGCCGCTTCCGCAGGGAAACAAAGGAGCAATCCGCATCAACAAGCAAGCGTTCGCAGCCGGGCACGTCTTGTACCCGGCTCGTAGGGATCAAGGACAACACTACAAATCTAATTTGCACGTTCTCCAAAGACGACAGCCCGTGGCCGCAAGCTGTCGACGACGATCCGCACGCTAGGCGAACTCGCGGAAAAAAACTCAGTCAGCGAATGAAGGCATCTGAAGGACAAACCTTCGCAAACCCTTTGCAAGCAATAACTTGCAACTCGAACCGAATCAACCGTGTGGAGCAGTCTGACAGCCAGAAGCCGTCAACCGCTCTCAAGATTCGACATCGTTAGATTACGTGCTCTGTCATCTCGGTCAACTGCAGATTTTAGAAATCAGAGGGTTCGAGTTTGGATCCAAGCGGTAAAGTGTTGACGGCAGGTGAGTTAAAAAAATCGACGGATTTCGCCGCCAGTCAGTCACTCGATCCGGCACACTCGAGTCGAACCACAGAAACCACCCAATACGGGAACCCAAAAGACCCCCTTAGTGAGTGGTTTTGGTGTTTTTTTCGCTCGAGGTGACCGCCAGCTCTCAAGCCTCCCATTTTAACACCTGCTTTTTACATCCGGTGAATGGAGGTAGCCTAAAGATCTCGGTCGAGTCAATTGGCGAGTGAGCGTCTTGGCGACTCGTGTCTTGGCGCATCGGCCGTATCGCCAACCCTCCTTTGCCCGTTCACTCGCCGGTGCCATCGGTAACCAAGTCGTCGTGCGACCCACCGATCGATCACCTAGCTGTTCCCGAAACCTCCTGACCTAGTGGTATAGAGATGCAACAAAGCGAAAATCATCAAAAGGTTTATCTCGCCGTCGATCTCGGGGCCTCGAGTGGAAGAGTTATCGCTGGAATACTTGAACAGGGGAAACTGGAACTCAACGTCATTCATCGATTCGAAAACTCCGCGGTCAAGGTTCATGATTCCTTGCAGTGGGACGTCCTCAGCTTATGGAAGGAGATTCAACAGGGTCTGAGGATCGCGGGAAACCAATACGAAAAAGTGGAGGCGATCGGCGTTGATACTTGGGGTGTCGACTACGTCTTGGTTG
>JADHOA010000011.1 GCA_016779185.1 Rubripirellula sp. | reverse complement strand
CGCTGTTTGATTGACTCGAAATCGCTCAAGTACCTTGCCGACCCACTGGTCAATTTTTCAATCTGAATAAGCTGGAATTTTCAAAGACAATGTGTGTGGCTTGGATCGTTGCTGAACGCGTTTGATTGGTTGGTTCAAAAAACGAGAACCAAGTCGATTGATTTTGAACAAGATCATTGTTGGCATCCGAATTTCCAACCTTCCTGCTCTTTTTGGTAGGAGAGAACTCCCTAGCGGGCGGGGGCAGTAAGGGGCCGAGGCTTGTGGAGGCGTGCCGAATGTATCGATGGTTAGTTTTGCGGTTGGTTTATGCGGGAGCTGGGAGGAAATTCGCCCTGACGTATAATACACCTCTGACGACTCCATACCCCATGTCCTACTCGGGCCAAATATGACCATTGAGCTCAACACGATTCCGGAAGCAGTGGAAGCCATTCGACGAGGTGAGATCGTCATCGTGGTCGACGCCGAGGAACGCGAGAATGAGGGAGATTATATCTGCGCTGCTGAGAAAGCGACTCCCGAGATCGTCAACACAATGTTGTCGGGTCGAGGGCAGTTATGCGTATCCATCTTGCCCAATACCGCCAAGCGGTTGGATCTTGTGCCGGTGGTGGCTTCAAATGATGCGCCTCTGAAAACTGCTTTTTTGACACCCGTCGACATTCGTTCGGCAAAAACGGGGATTACGGCAAAAGAAAGAAGCGAAACCATTCAGAGACTTGCCGTTGCGGACTGCGGCGAAGATGACTTTGTGCGTCCCGGGCATGTGTTTCCTTTGCTGGCTAAAGAGGGTGGCGTTTTGCGGCGAGCTGGGCACACGGAAGCCGCCTTGGATTTGGTACGAATGGCAGGCTTGAATCCAGCTGCGGCATTATGTGAGGTACTGGATGAGACCGGTGAGCGTGCAAGTCGTCATCAACTAGCGGAGATTGCCAAAAGCCAAGATCTGAAAATCATTAGCATCGAGCAGTTGATTGCCCATCGACGCGTCAGTGAAAAGTTGATTTCACGTTCTGCCGAGGCTGCACTGCCAACCAAGTACGGGCACTTTGACATCGTTGTTTACGGTGTTCAGTACGAGTCACAAGAGCCAATCGCATTGGTTCAAGGTGACCTAAACGCACCGGGGCCAGCGCCTTTGGTTCGAATGCACAGCAGTTGTTTTACGGGTGACTTGGTTTCCTCACTGCGGTGCGACTGCGGTGATCAATTGAACATGGCGCTAAAGATGATCAGCGATGAAGGTCGCGGAGCCCTCATCTATCTTCCTCAGGAAGGCCGAGGTATCGGCTTGGCTCAGAAGATTCGAGCTTATGCTTTGCAAGATAACGGTCTCGATACGGTCGAAGCCAATCATGCGTTGGGATTCAAGGCAGATATGCGAGACTACGGAATTGGTCTGCAAATTCTTAAGGATCTTGGCCTATCAGAAGTTCGACTGTTGACCAACAATCCCAAAAAGACCGAAGCGTTTAATTTGCGAGGCTTTGATCTCTCGGTTGTCGACCAAGTTCCAATTGTGCCTCCGGTCAACGAGCACAACTCTAGGTATCTGGAAACCAAACGGCAAAAAATGGGTCACCGGCTGCCGGAAATGTAAACCCAGCGAGTATGCTTTTTGCTTTGGTGGTCCTATGCGATGGATTCGCCTCTGCCTTTCCTGAAGACCACGAACCGCATGATAAACCAAAGATCCAACGACGATGCTGAAGTGGGCCAGTGGCCAAAGAGGGTTGCCATCCTCGGCGTAGGGCTGCTTGGTGGTAGCGTCGCAATGGCGATCCGTCGGTTCAACCCCAAAGTCGAGTTGGTGGCGTGGGCTCGAAGTGACAAGAAAAAATCAGAGTTCGCACGGCTCGATCTTTTTAATCACATTGCAGATTCCGTTGACGCGTCGGTGGAACACTGCGATGTCGTGGTGGTGGCGAGTCCTGTGAATCATATTGCTGAATTGGTTGGTCGCGCTAGTATCAATAGTCCGGCAAGTTGTCTCATCACGGATGTGGGTAGTACCAAGCTGGGAATTGTGCAGTCGGTTGATTGCGATCGGGTGGCGCGTGAGCGATTTGTTGCGGCTCATCCAATTGCGGGTTCCGAGAAGACCGGCGTTTTCCACGCAAAAGATGATTTATTTGATCAAAAGTCGATTCTTTTGACCCCTGGGGATTTTGTTAGTCCTCGATGCGTGGAAAAAGCTCACTTGTTTTGGCGTCTCACGGGTGGGATCACCCAAGAAATGACCCCGAAAGACCACGATACCCACTTGGCAGTAATCAGTCACGTGCCACACTTGGTGTCTTCTCTGGTCGCGAAGGTGGCTCCACCGGAGGCTCGTGCTCTGGCCGGCAGCGGCTGGAATGACATTACGCGGGTCGCTGCGGGTGATCCCGCCATGTGGACAGCAATTTGCCAAGAGAATCGAGCTGCAATTTCGAGCGAGCTTCAAAGGGTTCGTGAGGAGTTTGAGCGTCTGCAGAAAATTGTGGACACAGCCGACGACACCGCACTGCGGGCTTGGCTCGCAGAGGCGCAGGAAATAAAAAATACCCCCCACTCGAGTTGAAGGTTTTGTTGCCATGCCTCTTTGGCAAATCGATATTTATCCAGCAGAGAATCAGGTCGACCGCGAAGCGATTCGGACGAGCGAAGAGATCACCGAATTGGGTCTGGGGGATCAGCCTCCTGTCGCTTTTGCTAGAACCTTTTTGGTGCAAGGTGATTTTGTTCGGGACGAAGCCGTTCGTCTGTCGGATACCCTGCTGTGTGATTCGGTCACGGAGCGTTCGGTCGTTGCGATTGCAGGACAACAAGTTCTGAATCAACCGCCACGCGATGAATGTTCAACCTTGGTCAACGTGCTGCCCAAACCAGGGGTCATGGATCCGGTTGCGGCTAGCACCCTCGGTGCCGCTCGGGATGCTGGTTTCGAGGTGCAGGCAGTCCGCACGATGCGCAAGTATTGGCTTGGGGACCTTCCACAAAATGACTTGGATGCAATCTGCCGTCGCGCATTATCCAATGATGCAATTGAGCAAGTGATTACGGGTCCGCTTGAAATGGATCAGCTAGATGTCGGCTCAGCGACTGAATTTGAATTGGTGACCGTGCCAATTCGGGAATTGAATGATGATGGCCTTGTCGCATTGTCCCGTGACGGTCAGCTCTACTTAACGCTTGTCGAAATGCAGACGATTCGAGACAAGTTCGTCTCCATTGGTCGAGATCCAACCGATATTGAGTTGGAGTCGATCGCTCAAACTTGGTCCGAGCACTGCAGTCATAAAACACTCGCCGGACGCATTCACTATCGTGGCCCTGCGACCGACGGATCCGGGGGAGTTGACGAGCGTCACTTTGACAACATGCTCAAAGAGACCATTTTTGAAGCGACCCAGACAATTCGCCGAACGCTCGGTGAGAACGATTGGTGCGTGAGCGTTTTCAAAGATAACGCCGGCGTGGTCACGTTTGATGATGACTTTCACGCATGTTTTAAAGTCGAAACCCACAACCATCCTTCAGCACTCGAACCCTACGGTGGTGCAAACACTGGCATTGGTGGCGTGATTCGAGACCCGATGGGAACGGGTATGGGTGCAAAGCCGATTTGCAACACCGACATCTTTTGCTTCGCACCCCCTGATACTCCCGCCGACTCGCTTCCTCCCGGTGTGCTGCATCCGCGACGTGTGATTAAGGGTGTTGTCTCCGGGGTTCGCGACTACGGAAATCGAATGGGGATTCCCACGGTTAATGGTGCGGTCTACTTTGATCCGAGATATCTTGGCAATCCACTCGTTTACTGCGGAAACGCTGGACTGATTCCTGTCGGCATGGAGGATAAGGAAGTCAAGCCAAATGATTTGATCGTCGCGATTGGTGGTCGAACCGGACGAGATGGGATTCACGGAGCAACCTTTAGTTCGGCGGAACTCACCAGCGAGTCAGAAAGTCTTTCCGGTGGTGCCGTTCAAATTGGAAATGCGATCACCGAAAAAATGGTTCTTGACGTGCTCATGCAAGCGCGTGATCGAGGACTTTACAACGCAGTGACCGATTGCGGTGCGGGTGGATTCTCGAGTGCCGTTGGTGAGATGGGTGAAGAGCTTGGTGCCGAGGTCTGGCTGGATAAAGCACCTCTGAAATACGAGGGTCTCACCTACACGGAGATCTGGATTTCCGAAGCACAGGAACGAATGGTCCTGGCGGTTCCGAGAGAGAACTGGGAAGAACTTCGGGATCTCTGCGAGAGCGAGGGAGTTGAGGCTGCGATTCTTGGTGAGTTCTGCCCCACTGGTCGGCTTACGTTGACCTACCATGGAAAGGTGGTTGGTGATCTACCGATGGAGTTCTTGCATGACGGGCGACCACCCGTCATTCGCGATGCAATTTTTGAGCCGGTGCAGGAATCGGAATTGAAGCTTCCAGAATTGGACCGCGATCAGTGCAATCAGGCACTATTGGGAATTCTTGGAAGTTGGAATGTTGCGAGCAAGCACTGGATCATTCGGCAGTACGATCACGAAGTACAGGGCGGCAGCGCGATCAAGCCACTTGTTGGTGCTGAGAATGATGGTCCCGGAGATGCGGCGGTGGTTCGTCCGCGGGTTGAGGGTCGACGGGGATTGGTTCTTTCTTGTGGTATGAACCCACATTACGGCGATTTTGATACCTATCACATGGCAACCTCCGCGATTGATGAAGCGGTTCGGAATGCGGTGGCGGTCGGAGCGGATCCAGAGAAGATTGCGGTGCTCGATAATTTTTGCTGGGGTTACACCGATCGAGCTGAGACGCTTGGTTCTTTGGTGCGTGCTGCAATCGCTTGCCAAGATTTAGCGGTTGCTTTGGGGACGCCGTTCATCAGCGGAAAAGACAGTCTGAATAATGAGTTCAGCTTTGATGACGAGCAGGGCAGTCGTCAGACGATTTCAATTCCACCCAGTCTGCTGATTAGCGCAATGGGGCAGATTGATGACGTGTCCAAATCGGTGACGATGGATGCCAAGGAGCCCGGGAATATGATCTTCCAAGTGGGCGAGACCAAAAATGAGCTTGGTGGCTCGCACTTGTCGCTACAGCTTGGTTTGTCCGGCGGTGCGGTTCCTCGGGTTGATGCTAGCCGCGCAAAACTAACTTTCCAAAAAGTCCATGAGGCGATCCAATCTGGTTTGGTTCGTTCATGTCATGACCTCAGCGAGGGCGGCTTGGCGACCGCCGCGGCTGAGATGGCAATCGCGGGTCGATTGGGTATCGATCTTGATCTCGAGGGCTTTGGATCCGTCGAGCTTGACGATCTTGTGCTGCTTTACAGTGAATCGAATACCCGATTTTTGATCGAAACGACGCCATCCAATGCGGATGCGCTGCAAAAACTGATGACTGAAGCTGGATTGCCAATCTCGCGTCTCGGTAAAATTGTCGACTCTCCCAATATTTGTATTCAACGCGGAGATCGCAAACTGGTCGACCTGAATCTAAGTCAGGCGGTGGATGCTTGGCAACAGCCACTGGATTGGTAAGCGAGTAAACTGTGATCTGGTGGGAGTCGTCCCACTAACAGATGTAAACCCCTGGAACCGTAAACGATGATTTCAGCGACAGAAAACAGCGCTTGGACTTTGGTCGTTTCGAAGGGCCAATCCAGAAATCCCAAGAAACGCGAACTCGAGCAAGCTGTGGCCGAGATGGGTCAACAGCTTGAAGGCGTGCAGGTGCTTGTCGTTCCCCACTTGTATGACCTGCCAAAGGGCAGCGAGTCGTACAAGAAATTGTCTGAGCTTGAGGGGAATCTGATTGTGGTCTCGTGGATCTTTTCGCGCGCCGCACATTGGGTTTTGGACCGGAATGGAATTCAGGGACAAATCGGGGAAGTGCTTTTGGCCTCGGGTGAGGATGATGCAGATGAGGCTACAGAGGATGCGGCATCGGTAGAGGAGGAGTCGAACGGCGAATCGGACGCGGCACAACGGGTGACCGATCTATATCCCCGTACGTCCAGGACCATCCACTGCATCGATTTGAAATTAACCGACCAGTCGGATCGAATTCGATCCGAGATAGAGCGGATCATTCAGGTAGCTCAGCAGGCTGCCACCACGGGCGGATCATTGCCGATCGTCGGCGGTCAGTTGGTGCAAATTGACGAGCAAACGAATCGGCGTTGGTATCCGGTGATTGATTTTGATCGCTGCACCAACTGCATGGAGTGCGTTGATTTTTGCCTCTTCGGCGTTTACGGCGTTGATGGTGTGGAAAACATTTTAGTGGAACAACCGGATAACTGCCGGAAAGGATGTCCCGCGTGTAGTCGTGTTTGCCCCGAGAATGCGATTATCTTTCCGCAGCACAAGGCGCCTGCGATCGCCGGTGCAAATACCGCGGGAGATGAGGGTTTTAAGATCGATCTCTCGCAACTCTTTGGTGCGCCCTCCAAAGGAGAAGATCCGATTGAGGTTGCCGCGCGCGAGCGAGATGAGCAGCTTTTATTGGCAGGTCGAGATACGGTCGGGATCGATGATCAGCTGCAAAAGCGGCAGGCCGACCGCAAGCAGTCACCAAAAGATGAACTTGATCGACTGATTGATCAGCTCGATGCGTTAGATCTCTAAGACTCGTGCCGTCTCTTGATTTTCATGTAGCTTTGCATTCGCCGCTGACTTCTTTTATCCGCATGGTGAACGCCACCGTAAGTCTGCGTTTTCTTTCGATGGGCAGGTTGTCATTTCGGCTTCATCGGGGCGATTGGGATTTCTCATCAAGTCTTGCAGCCGGCGAATGAAGAAAGCGTTCCAGAATCTCCGGCTGATTTGATATCAATCTTGTAGGTTTTGATTCAGTGAATTCGGGAAGACGATTGGTGGAAATTTTATTGTGGGCAGTCAGTAAGGATCAGCCGTAGTTTCGTTGTTTTGTTTATGTTGCCTGCTTTGACTAGTTTTCGCGAAGGAAAGCAAAGGTTCGAAAGATCTTTTTTGGATCTTACGAGCGGACTGAATATCAAAGTGTGAAAAACCGATAGAGCGTGTAGGACTAACTCTACCGGAGCATATTGTGCAGCGACGACTTACGAAACAAAAACTGACAATAAGCCAGCGTCTTCTCTCGCTTATCGTGGCGTCTGGTGCGATTTTCGCTTCGAGCGAATGCCTCGTTGCCCAACAAGTTGCGAGCCTGCCGGTCCATTTTGATATTCAAGCAAAGCCGGTCGGCATTGGGGTGTTAATGCCGTCGTCACTGGCCTCGGATCCCGAGTTCGAAATCGCCAAACGTCCTTGGTTCTGGGATCGATTGACGGGTACCGAAGAGGAAGCGACCAATCAATTGCAGCCGCCGGCGCCGCCATTGGTCTCAAATCCTAGCAAGATGACACCTCCGAGCGCGGTCTGGACGCCGCCACAGCCGTCGGATAGTGCTGCGGGTGGCCGAGTCGTTGTTCCAAATCCAAAACAGGTACTCCAGCCGAATTCGACTACGGACACGCAGGGCGATGGATGGACTCAGCGCGGAGCAGCAGGGAATAACGGATTGACCATCACCCAGCCCAATCGCCAGTTGATCGTGGGCAGCGGCTTAGCCCCCCAAACGGATTCGAGTCAAAGTATTGGCGGTAGCGGGGGCCTTGAGCCCGCAACGAGCGTGATTCGTCTTCTTCCCGTGACGACTGCAGATTCAGTCGAGATGGCCGAAGACCGAGAACCCCAAGCGGATCTTGGCGCAGCGAGCACTCCATCCAACGCAAGCGATTCGAGTGTTGTGATTCTGAAAGCGCCCCAGAGTAGTGCGACTGAGTCGTCTCGTTTGAATAACGAGAGCGGTGCAACTGACTCTTTGGGAGACGATTCGGTCGCTTCCCCAGCCCAAACTGCGAGTCAGTCTTCGGACAGTTCAACGCACTCTCATAAGCGTATCGCTTCGGCGAACGAGGATCCGATTCCGTTACGCGATCCTGCTGATTTACATGAGGCAGGCAAGTCAGATTCCCGCGGTTCCGTATCCGCTGCGGTCGATTCCAAGGATCGATCCACCAAAGAACCTGTTCATTATCAAATGCAGGATCAGGCGGATGCGTTGGCCGAAGGTGCCGAGAGTCCGAGCAATCGAGATGCTGAAAATGTCGAATCAGCCGAAAGCAAAATCGTTGTGAGAGAGGTGAAGATCAATCGCGATGGTTCGCCCACCACCGACGATAGCGTCTCCCGCGAAGTTGGCTTGGCGCAAGATGGGTCGATGTTGGATGCGAGCGATTCGCAGGACCTCGTCACCAAGAAAGACGTAGCTGAGGTTGAGGTCACTCCTTTGGCGATGGAGCCGGTGGAAGCGATTTCGAACCTTGATTACACCGGATATCCTCGAATCCCGATGGAATTGAGCAGCTCCGTGCGTCAAATGCAGGGAGCGATGAGCCAGTGTTTGAAGTATTACTTCGGAAAACCGGAGTCGGCGGATGTTCGAAGCAACTGGGGAATGTTGCATTCCATCATGGTTTGGGGAGTAGACACACCGATTCTTGCCGGAAACAGTCAGTACAACGCGATTGCTTGGATCGCAGGGAATAACCTTTGTGCTGGAAAGCCACTGTTGATTCAAGAGAACGGAAGGATGGTGGCGACCACGGGGGTCGGGTTGCAGGGTCATCAGGCTCAATTCCTCGCTGTGCTTGCCCTATGTGATATCCCGTCCGATTACCCACTCTACGCGGGGAACACTCGTTACACGATCGACGATCTTGTCAAAGAGGAGATGCTTGCTTGTCGCTCTGGTGAGGAGCTGACATTCTCGCTCATCGGACTCTCTCATTACCTAGATACCGATACGCGTTGGACCAACGCCCAAGGCGAAACTTGGGATATCCCTCGTTTGATCCGAGAAGAAATGTCCCAGCCGATTGTCGGATCTGCGTGTGGCGGAACGCATCGTTTGATGGGTTTTGCCCATGCTTTGCGAAAAAGACGAATCGAGGGTCGTGAGATCAGCGGACAGTGGAAGCGAGCGGAACTCTACACGGACGACTTTGTCCAGTATGTCTTCAAATTGCAAAATCGAGACGGCTCGATGAGTACCGACTGGTTTGAAGGTCGTGAGGATAACGGGAGCATGGATCGCAAGGTGCAAACCACCGGTCACATGGTCGAGTGGCTGTTGAGCGTTCTACCGGACTCACAGCTTCAGGATCCGCGACTGGTGAGTTCTGTTAGGTATCTCACCAACGCCATGAACCAGAACCGTGCTCATGAGTGGAAAATTGGTCCCAAGGGTCACGCACTTCGGGCGCTTGCGATGTATTACCAGCGGGTTTACCAAGAGGGACCTGCTTGGCAATCACTCATCGTCGCGCAGCAGGACGCGGAAAGTCGCCGGTAGTTAGCTACTGGCTAGGGGGGATGGTTCGCCATTGTTGGGTTTCCCATCTGACAGGTTGACCGCTTGTCGCTTCGATCGGTTTGCATTGGAAGTGGGATTTCCATTTGCAGTGGGATTTCCATTTGCAGTCCTAGGGAATGGTTTAGTTTTGGGAACATCTGTCTGGGACTTTGGTTGGGGATGGGTTAAGCTTTAAGTGTCTACCCTGAACGTTCCTCCAGCACAAAGACGCCCATGGCATCGCAAAGGCTCACGAAACACAACATCGCGATTCTCGCGGCTGCGGTAAGCCTTTCTAAAGAACGCCATGCAGATGCTCTTTTGATCCTGCTCGATGGATCTACCGACTGGAAGCGAATTGTCGAAATCACCGAGGGTCTCGATAAACCCGTGATCGTTGCGGTGGATTCCCCAGACGACCTCGAAGGTGCTGCAGAGGTTGGGCTCAAGCCAATCGCCTTGAACAAAGACAAATCACCGCTACTGGAGCGACTGCAGCATGCTCTACTTGAATCGGCAGCAGACGAGCTGATTCGAACCAACGGTGAAGTGGTTGCGGTATACAGTGGCTTTCAGCAAGGTCGACTCGACACGATCAGCTACCTGCAACTGGACGAACGTATGCGTCGTCTCACGAGCCGAGATCTGCAAATGCTCGAAAGTCGCGTACCCTTGCAGACGATCAAGACAGTGGTGGATCTTGCAGCACAAATTGGTCGTGAGGGACGTGAAGGTAAACCGGTCGGAACACTCTTTGTGGTCGGAGATACTCGTCGGGTTCTCGAACACTCCAACGACAGTGGGGTCGATCCTTTTCGTGGTTATAACCGAAAGCACCGAAACTTACTGGATGCCAAGGTTCAAGAGGATGCAAAAGAGATTGCACAACTCGATGGAGCTTTCGTCATTGGCAGTGATGGGGTGATTGAACGCAGTCGGCAGATGTTAGAAGTTTCTCACGAAGATCTAACGATGAGCAAGGGTCTTGGCTCACGCCACTGGGCTGCTGCTGCGGTAACACGAAAGACCAAAGCGATTTCGGTCGTTGTGAGTCAGTCAACCGGAACGGTGCGTTTGTACCAAGATGGTCACCTAGTGATGAGGATCGAGCCAATGGATAAGGCTGTGAAGTGGCAAGAATTTGCGTTCGAGCCTCCCTCTGCTCAACCGGAAGATTAGGTTGCTTGGCCTCTGCTAATTAGCGATCGAGAAGCTTTTTCGTTGCTGCCACGATGTCTGGCTGCCTCATTAGGGATTCCCCAACAAGAATTCCCTTCACCCCTCCCTCACCAAGGTACTGCACATCTTGATGGTTTCGAATACCGCTTTCTCCGACCAAAAGTCGATCGGTGGGGATCGACGGTCGAAGCGAAAGGGTGTGGTCCAGTGAGGTTTCAAAAGTCTTTAGGTTTCGATTGTTGACCCCGATCAGTTGGGTACGCGTGGCCAGTACCTTCTCAAGGTTTTCGGGTTCGTAGAGCTCGGTGAGGGTTTGAAGACCCAATTCATACGCTTGCTCGGTGAGCAATTGTAGTTCTTCTTTGGTTAGGCATTCTGCGATTAACAGGACGCAATCTGCACCCGCATCACGCGCTTGCAGCAATTGGTAGCGGTCGACAATGAAATCTTTGCGTAGCAGCGGAAGGTTCACCGCTTTGCGGACTCGGCGAAGGTAGTCCAGTGATCCCTGAAAAAAGGGACCATCTGTCAGCACACTAATGCACGCAGCCCCACCCTCTTCGTATTGCTTGGCAATCTCAACCGGGTCAAAGTCCTCGCGAATCAATCCAGCGGATGGGCTCGCACGTTTTACCTCTGCGATCAATTGAACATGCTCGTCTTTTGCCAACGCAGCATGGAAATCTCTGCAAGGCGGCAGATCTTTCACCGCAGCTTCAAGCTGCGCATCGGACACGACGCTGCGATCTTTTTCGATCGTGCGGCGCGTTTCGACTAAGATTTTGTCGAGGATTGTCATTAGTGTTTGAAGTGACGTCGGCCAGTGAGAACCATTGGGATGCCAAATTGATCACAGGCGTCGATAACTTCTTGATCACGACGCGAGCCGCCGGGTTGGATGATCGCAACGATACCGGCTTCGGAGGCTGCTTCGATCGAGTCGGGAAACGGGAAAAAGGCATCTGAGGCCAAGATTGATCCGTCTGCTCGGTCGCCTGCTTTGTCGATCGCAATTTCCACGCTGTCGACACGGCTCATTTGCCCCGCCCCCACACCAATCAACGAGTTGTCTTTTGCGAGAACGATGGCGTTGCTCTTTACGTGACGAACCATCTCCCAGCCGAATGAAACATCATCCCATAGGTCGTCAGAGACTTTTGTCTGGGTTGCGGTTTGCCATTGCAGAGGTGAACTGGTCATTCGGTCAGCATCTTGAACCAGCATTCCCCCGCTGATGAATCGACGCTGTATCGAAGGAGCAGGTGTGTCGAGTCGACCCACTTGCATCAAACGAACGTTATCTTTCCATCGAGGCTTGCTGGTGAGCAGCCCGAATGCCTCCGCTTCGAAATCAGGGGCGACAATCGCTTCGATGAAAAGCCCAGGTGTGCAAAGAAGTTCAGCGGTGGCTTTGTCGACAGTTCGATTAAAACCAAGCACCGATCCAAACGCACTAAGCGGATCACCATCGAGCGCTCGTTTACAAGCGTCGGCTAACGTTTCACCCGTTGCCGCTCCGCAAGGATTGTTATGCTTGATGACGCTCGCAGCGGGACCTGCAAACCCGCGTACGATCTCTAATGCGGAGTCGAGATCCAATAGGTTGTTGTAGGAGAGTTCTTTACCGCTGAGTTGTCTTGCAGACACCAAGTTCGCCGATCGCTCGGTCGGGTCACTGTAGACGGCGGCGCGCTGGTGAGGATTTTCGCCGTAGCGAAGTTGTGTCTTGCGACGAAGACCAAGATGGAGACTTGAAGGGAAGTCACCGCTGAGCGAATCACCTCGTAGGTAGTCTGCAATCGCTCGGTCATAGGAGGCGGTGTGGTCAAATGCATCGGCTGCAAGTTGCTCACGCAGTGACAAGGTGGTTCCACCGTGCTCTTCGAGTTGGGCGAGGATTTCACCGTATTGCTCGGGGCTGGTTGAGACCGCGACGTCCAGTTGATTCTTTGCGGCTGCTCGAACAAGACTGGGGCCACCAATGTCAATTTGTTCGATGCAATCTTCGCGAGAAGTACCCGGACGCGAAGCGGTTGCGGCGAAGGGATAAAGATTGACAACCACAAGATCGAAGGGAACGATCCCGTGCTCCTCAATTGCATCCATGTGGTCTTCACGATCTCGTCTGGCGAGGATGCCGCCAAAGATTTTTGGATGTAGCGTCTTTACTCGACCATCGAGCATCTCTGGGAATCCCGTATAGCCGGCGACATCCAAGACTTCGACGCCGGTCTCCTCGAGGTATCTGCGTGTCCCGCCCGTGCTATAAATTTGCACGCCAGACTGCTGTAAACCGGCCGCCAAATCGGCGAGACCCATTTTGTCACTGACACTAATCAACGCAGTACGAATCGGTACAACTTCGGACACGATGCTCAACGGGGTTTCAAGGAAGTAGCAGAGTGTGACACCTAGCCCTTGGTGTAATCCGGTACACGCCTAGCGGTCAACCGGGGCACCCCCAGACAAGGGTCTTTTGTTTCGCAATTCGATCGGTTGATCCGATCAGGGTTTTTGCCCGTTCCATTCTAAAGGGGGATTCACCATCCAGCTCATTAGAACGGACATGATTTTTGGTTCTAAGCCGGAGTCGTTTTGGATCCATCCATCATGAACCAATCATTCACCCCGAGGATCCGCGGTTGATTATAAACGCACGGGAATACCCGCCTCTTTCATCACCTGCTTGGTTTCGGCGATGGTGTATTGTCCGAAATGAAAGATACTAGCGGCCAACGCCGCATCTGCTTTTCCTTTTTGGATCGCATCGACGAGGTGTTGGGGCGATCCTGCACCGCCGCTGGCGACGACCGGAATGGAAACGGCCTGGCTCACAGCCGATGTGATCTCGATGTCATAGCCATCGCAAGTGCCATCGGCATCCATGCTGGTCAGAACAATCTCACCCGCACCTAGATCTTCGATGGTTTTTGCCCACTCAACCGCTTCAAGACCCGTTGGGGTGCGGCCGCCATTGATGTGCACCTCCCAGCGTTCTTTGCCGTTGTTGTCGACACGTTTAGGATCAATATTCACAACGATGCATTGGCTTCCAAAACGCTCCGCAGCTTTCCGCACAAATTCTGGGTCTTTACATGCGGCTGAGTTAATTGAGACTTTGTCGCAGCCGGCTGATAACAACGCTCGTACATCATCAATGGTTCGAACCCCGCCGCCGACCGTAAGCGGCATGAATACTTGTTCTGCCGTTCGCCGCACCACATCGAGAATGATGTCGCGTTTTTCGTGACTTGCCGTGATATCAAGGAATACAAGTTCATCGGCTCCCTCTTTCTCGTATCGTCTAGCCACTTCGACCGGATCGCCCGCGTCTCGGAGGTTGACAAAATTGGTGCCTTTGACGACACGCCCGTCGTGGACATCAAGGCAGGGAATGACTCGTGCGGCTAGCATCGGTAGCGGTCGTATAACGAGGAGTAAGTCAGGATGATGATTGGAAAAATTTTTCACACCAGTTGACGCGAATTGTCTCTCCATCATGACAGGTCTGCCCGAAGTTGCCTATCAGCGAGGACGACCGAATTCCGATACTTTTCTTTCTCGCCCCGATTCATTCTCACAGATGAATTTCCGCGGTTTCGTTAGTCATTGCAAGCGGCGATTTTGGATACCTTCAGCATTCAATGTTCTAGGGGCTTATCCTATGTTTTATCGTGCAGACAAGATTTTCTGGCACATGCGTGTGCAGTCATCGAGATAACCGAATCCAAATAGATTCAGGTGATTCAAAAGATGGTAAAGGGTGTAAACATCACAACGACGTTGCCATCCTTCCAAGAGGGGAAATTCCTGGTCGTAAGCGAGGTAAAAATTCAGGGGGCAATTTCCGAACAGTCGAAGCATTCCGAATTCGGCTTCTCGGTTTCCGCGATAGATTGCTGGGTCAATTAAAACAGGGTTTCCCGCCGAATCACTGAGGTAATTGCCACTCCATAAATCACCGTGAATCAGCGATGTTTTCTTTTCACTTCCGCTTAGAAGTGAGGGCATTTGGGAAAGAATCGATGTCGTGTCTTTCACGAGTCTTGATGGGATAGAGTGCTGATCAACCGCTGTCTTGAGTTGGGACTCGATTCGGTGCTGTGCAAAAAAATCCACCCAGTCCCCGATGGGCGTATTATTTTGGATGGAAGTACCGAGAAAATTATTTTCCCTCCACCCAATCTCATCTCCAATCGTGCATCGATGCAGTTCCGCGAGTTGACGCCCCAGTCGATTGAAAAACGCGGAGGTTTGAGTGGTCCGATCAATCCATTCAAGGATCAGCCATGCACGATCATTGGAGAGGCCGGTTGCGATTGGCTTTGGAGTGCGTATTGCGCCAGATTGACCGATCGCAGCAAGTCCATTTCGTTCGCATTGAAAGTTGTCGAGAAAGCTCGAATCATTGATTTTGACAAACCAATGGTTTTGCTTGCCATTTTCCGACGAAACGAGAAGTCGAAATGTCTCGCTAATACAGCCCCCACCCACTCGCTCGACTGCAGCGACCGATACCGATCCATCCACAAGTTGGTGTAGAGCTTCTTGGAAAATACGCTTTTGCATGGGATCTGCAATTCGCCGGCAGATTTGACGCGTGTCTGTTGGTTTGACTTTGGCCAACAAGTGTCAATGCTACAGGGGCAGGCCTCGTAGCATTCACTTGTCCGTATCGCTGACGTCGACCGTGGTGATCGAGTTGATTGGACGGGCTTGGTACGCAATCAACTTATTTCAGGTCATAATCTGCTGGGCGTTTACCCGGAATAAACTTTTTGAAACCAAATGGTGTGGGCTGAAAATCACCAACAATCGAGACGTTTTGGTTGGCAGTGATTTTGTCTTCTAATCCAACACACCATAACGCAGCGTTGGCGAGCATCCTTCGAACTCCTTCGCTCGGTAGATCATCCGCGGATCCCATGGTTGTCACAAAGACTCGTCCACCTTGGTAAGATCGGGTCCACGCAACTGGCATCGTCTTATCTTTTCGGGCATCGGTAATCGGTGAAGCATCGGGTGTCATCCCGTCGAGAATTTGACCCAAAATAACTGCATGGCCATCACCGGACAGAGGAAGGCGTACTTCGTAAACATCCGTAGGTCCCCAAATATCTCCATCTTTGATCCCGGTTGTGATCGGGTGGTTCGCGTCAGCTACGAGTCCTCGTGTCGACTCCTTGCCATGTTTGCCGTAGTGAGAGACCCAAGTTTCACCAAGGATCTGTTTGCCAAAACCACCTTTGAAACTTTCGTCTGAATTGTTCCATGTATATCGATGGTACTTTCGATCATTCGGGATATTAAACGGATGGGTCGATGTCCTTAACGCCATCAGTGGTTTCCCCGATTCAGCGTAATCAACAATTCGTTTCATCTGTTCATCTTCTAGATTTCGAAATCGCAGTCCCAAGATTACAAGGTCAGCATGTTCGAGCGACTCGAGGCCAGGGATATTGGTCACGCTTTCCGGGTTGATCTCGCCAGTGGTTGGGTCGATTGGAAACAGAACGGTGCACTGAAATCCAAGATGCTTGGAGAGGATTTTTCCAAGCTGTGGAAACGCCTCTTCGCTTCGATATTCATGATCACCAGAAACGAGAACAATCTGTTTGCCCTTCCCAGGACCTTCACCGCCAGGGAAAACCAACCATTGATCATTGGCGTATGTCACTGGAGTTAGTAAGTAGCAGATTAGAAGTGATAAGATTTTCTTCATAATGGTGACTCAGTTTAGGATCGGCGACTCGGGATAATCGACGCGTTCGTGGTGTATAGGGACTTGGTTTAATTTAGCTAAGAATCGATTTTAAAACTTTACATTCAGCCAATAAAAAACCGGACAGTCTTACAACTGCCCGGTTTCAAGGATGATTCAGCGTTATTGTTGGGCCAGGACTTTCTGGAAGATCGGATGGTCGGATCTGCCCCCTGCCCTCAAGTAGGCAATCAGGTCCGCAATTTCTTCGGGGGTAAATGTGTCCAAAAGTCCCGATGGCATCATGCTCGCTTGAGCAGGACGAGTTGTTTCGATCGCTTCGCGATCCACATCTGTCAAACTTGATGGATCCAGCATGTTGGTCATCACTCGCAATTTATTGCCAGACATATTGACGACTCGACCGATCACTACACGACCGTCATCCGTTAGGAATTGAGTTGCCCCGTATTGATCGCTGACTTCTTTGTTCGGTTCAACCATGGAAACGATCAAGTCCTTGGTGCTGAACCTACCACCAGCAGCCGTTAGGTCGGGGCCTAGAATGCCTCCTTGTACGCCCATGCGGTGACACTTGTAGCACTGAGCGGCGGCGAATACGGACTTGCCCTGATTGAAGTCAGGTTTGCGTCGACTGCTGTCGATCACTTGTGCCAGTTCGTCAACCGTCCACTTTTGGACCAGCTCTCGCTTTTCTTCACCAGCATCGGATGCTTGATCTGCAGCAGGCTTGAATTCAAGGATTGCCGCCAATTTGGTGCGGTCCTCTTCCGAGACATTTTCCAGAGCAGCTTTTTTGATGTTTTCGATGAAGCCACCAAACGACATACCACCTCGGGCAGATTGAATATCATTGAACCATTGGAAGTATTGTTCTCGCAGCTCTTGATTCCATCCCGTTTTGACACCACGAAGTGTCATTGCGTAATGGATTTGGTTTTCCTGGCTGGGTGAGGTTTGCATTTCCGAAACAATGTTTCCCGTTGCATTTTCATCCTGCAGGTAGGCCAGCACTTGAGCGAGTTCACGATCCACTTCATTGTTGCTAGAGGGGAATGCTGAGCCTAATTGCGTTAACACCGATGCTCGGTGCTCGCCTTCAATTGCACCCAGTCGGATCGCGATCAAACCGTAAGCACGAAGCAGGTCGATCCGCTCGGATGCTGCAAGCTCATTCCAGTTGATCGTGGAAAGAGTTGCAATCGCAGCATCTCGGTCACTCGATTCTCCGCATCTCGCTAGCGCGACCACACCGAGGATTCTAGCTTGGGCCGAGTCTAGTTTTTCGACTTGGCTACGCCACTGGTCAACCGGCTGGTGTTCGAGAGCGATTCGCGACGCAAATCGGATCGCTCGATCCGAATGGCCCAAGTTCGCTATGGCAAGCGAAAGATTTTGGCTCGTAGGTTCGGCAAGATGGGTCGCTTCGATTTCTTGTCTTAAATTACGAAGTTTCGCTGCTTGCTTTGATTCGACCTTCTGGTTCTTTGCAGCGGATCGACCACCGAGAGGACCAAGATTGCGAATTCGTTGAGCAAGCTTGCTGATTCGTGTTGGGGGATTCAGATCCTCTTCGGTTGCCATCGCATTTCTGGCTCCGGTGTACCGGATTCGATAAAGACCGCTTTGGGTTCGTCGTCCACCAATGGTGAAGTAAAGAGCTCCATCGGGATGCACGGCAAGATCGGTAACCGGCAGTGGTGCTGCGGTCGCGAATGTTTCGTAGGATCCGCTGTAACTACTTCCGTCTTCATTCAGCTGTACTGCATGAATATTTCCATAGCTCCAGTCGCAGATAAACAGAGCGTTTTGATATTTCTCGGGAAAGTTTGTCCCGTATCCGAAACAGATTCCTGTCGGTGATCCTGGGCCAATGTTGACGGCTGCCCCGAAAGAGTCAGGGTAGTAGGCGGGCCATTTTCCCGTACCATTTCGCCAGCCAAATTCAGCACCACTGATGACATGATTGATTCTTGTTGGGCGATACCACGGAGTGCCAACGTCCCACTCCATGTCTGCATCGTATGTGAAAAGTTCACCCTCTTTGTTGAGAGCGATATCGTATTGATTACGAAATCCGGTGGCGATCAGCTCGATGTCCTTCCCGTCAGGATTCATGGACAGAATGAAACCTCCTGGTCCCATTCGATTGGCGTTGTGTCCGCGTGCGTCGGGCATTCTTCCCAGAAGATGATCTTCGCTCCAGTTCTTGGGAACACGGCTTCTGGCAATGTCGCTCGGAAGATCGGTGTTGTTTCCCGCGCAGGTGATAATTCTCTTACCGTCTTGGCTAAGGATCAACGCGTGGGGTCCATGCTCAGATCCGCCATTCATCGGCACGATGTGTTCTTTCTTGTCGTACTGGTCATCGCCGTCGGTGTCGGTTAGACGCCAGATTCCCGCGATATCCCCTCGGCTGTTAACGTTTGCGTAAAGCGATCCAAATGCACACAGTAAACCTTGGGCGCCTTCGAACTCGATCGCCAGTTTCTCGATGGTGGCGGGTGTGGTGGAGACGTCGATTCGATACAGGCCACCATATTGATCACAGGCGATGAGTCGATTCTTTGGATCAACGGTTAAGCTCACCCAAGAGCCTTCTGTTTTGCCGGGTACTTCATAAATCAAGTCGACTTCAAAGCCGTCGGGAACGCTGAATTGCTCGACAGGGGTTGCACCGAATCCAGCCGCGAATGCTGGGCTCGACGCCAGCAGCAAAGCCAAAAGGAGATAATGGGTGACTGAGACAACACGTCGCATGAAATGAGGATCCTTAAAAAACAAGAAATTAACGGTACCGTCACGAGACAGGTTACAGGTGTTTAACTCGCCTATGATAACCGCACTATGGCTTTTGCACCAACTTAGAAACCGGAGCGAGTCGTCACAGTCGGTCCCCCTGTCCGCATTTAAACCGATCTTCAGCGGTGGGTAGGTCAGCAGAATCCGAGGATTTGATATGTTTTGAGGTCTGTGATTTGTTCGCGAATGACCGATTTGGAAAGGGACGTTAGTATGGCGAATTTGATATCCGGCACCCAAGAGATGCAGCGAGCGTTAGGTTGGAACCGTGAGTTATCAGCCGATTCAAGCGAGCAAAAACGTCTCCGAAGCTACATTGCATTCCAAATGGCTTCCGCTGGTCTCGTTCCACCGAGTGACGGGACCTCTGATGAAATGGCATCCTTTTCCGCGGGGATTCTTGAGAGCCTGCGAGAGAAAAACCACCTGCTTGCTGAACACCGAGCGCCAATTGATCAGCGAATCGAGAAGTTTTTGAATCAGCATTTCGCTGATCGATTGGGTGATCAGTCGCTTCGACTTCCGGGTCGATCGCTTACGCTTGATCGGCATGGAATGGCAAGAGCCCTGAGTTTGCCCATCAATGGAAATGAATTTCGTAACGAACTCGTTTCGTCCTATCGTTGTCTCAATGGGGTCCTCAATAATCCCAAGGCCGATCGACGTACCACCGCTGGAACGTTTCATGTTGCGGAGGGCGGTTTGGCGATTCCCGCCGATAAGCGAGCGGTTCCTGCCGAGGTGTTCATCAAATTGTTTCAAGCTGCGATGGATCCTCCGGATGAATTGACGCATTTACCGTACACCTCTCAATCGGATCAGCCTGCTCATACTTGGGTGTCATTGCTTTTGCGTCCGCTGGTCTGTCCCGAGATACCCGGTGTCAGCGACGCAAAGTCGATGGAAGTTCGTTTTTATGTGCCGGGCTCACTTGTCAGTAATCTCGATTTCGTCGAGTCGATTTTTGGTAACGCGGGGGATGCGTTGATCGCAGCCAACGATGCTGCGTTAGACGTGTCAGGTTGGTCGGGCCACACCGGTTGTGTGATACTCGCGCCGCACCTAATTCACCTCACCAAAAAAGAGCTTGGCCTGCCGCATTGGGACGACGCGACCGAAAGGCAACGCGTGGACTCCATGTGCTGGAAAGAGCCTAATGAATGTTACAACGATGGAGGAGCCTTCAAGATTACTTGCCGTAATGAGCAAGGAGTTGTCGTCACGCTTATCGCCGATAACTACTACGGTTATTGTAAGAAAGAGGTGAAGACTCAAATTAGTTATGCCACGAATTTGATGGGTAACGCCGAAGAAGAGCATGCTGGTGGCGCACTGGCTTTCGCCTCTTATTCACTCGGTGAAGTTTTTACCGTGAATAGTCGACTGTACCACGGTCGTACTTTCGAAGAAATTGCCGCTGCTTACTCTTCTTTTATCGATGTGAAACCAGAAGGTTATGGAGTTGATCGTCGTTATCCAACGGTGATCTACATCCCAGATAATGCCAGCGCGAGTCTTAATGAACGCTGCGTGAAGTGGACAAAGGACGGGGTCGATCATCGACTGAAGCTATCTCCAAAAAATATTTATGTCTCTCCGAGTGGTTACAAGGTTCGCCTTGAGAAGCATCCCGCTGCACCATCTTGGCGTCTAGTTGGAACCACCGCCGAAGGTGTTTTCTGTCATAAGCCTTGTACCGTGAGTGGCGGCGGAAAAAGCGAGATCAGTAAAAGCCTTCGAGACTACATGCTCTATGGACCGGTGTTTGTTGCGGATGTGGAAAAAGATTTTGAGTGGTTGGATCAAATCTTTAATCGGAATTATCAGGATCGCTGGAGTCAAGAGACGGATGACAAGCCCGATTATCGTGCTCGTCCAAGTCGAAGTGTTCTCGATCCGAGTCGAAGTCTTGGCAGTATGATCCAATTGCTGACTCCGCAGCCAAACTACAGTGATGAATTCAACGCATGGCTACGGACGATTCCTGAGCATGTCTATGCGCTGGCACTCATCATCAAGCGGTTCATTGGGCCAGGCATGGAGCAAGATTGGCGAGATTTGTTCGGGGTGGACATCGTAAATGGTTCTTATGGTCATGAGTTGAAGATGGCCGATAGGACCTTGGTTGGTACTTACTTGAGAGTGGGGCTCGACCAATCTCGTTGGCGAACCTTTAAGTTGCGACAAGATTTTATTGCTGCCGATAAAGTTCAGCGCGAGGATGATATTAGCTGCAGTACCGTCGTTCCGTCTGCATGGATTCAAGATGTTGGCTCTGCAGTTCAAGTGAGTGAGAGTTATAAGTTGGTAGAAAACTGCGAGTATCGACTGTTTCAGCGTCCCGATGACGCGGTGCATCGAGGTCTCGACAAGCAGACAGAATGGGATCTTTCTCGCAGTGGTAACTTCATCAGCAACTTTGAACCCATCCCCAGTCAGAAAGTAAAAGAGATCGTTGATGATGCCATTGAATTTGACAAATTCAGCGGGCCAATGGAGGGAATGCTAAGTCAAGCTGCGAAGCGAGAAAATGAATACGTTGTAAGCACGGCAGATCCAAGGATTGTCGATGGTCAGCCAACCAAGAATCCTCGCTACCTGCAAGATCGCCCGGATCTGGTTAACGATCGTGATAGTTACGTGGCGATGCGCGGGATGCAGCTTTGCCGTCGATTAGCTGAAAACGATGCGGTTGTGGTTCCTGTTGGTGCGGTCCTGAGTGGACGTCGAAATAACCCGCCTGACCCAGTTGCAGGTTTCCGTTCGCTCGCGGTCTATTCACCCTTGCACTATCAGGAGCTTCCTGAACTCTTGATGGATTACGTCTGCTCGCTAACGGGTAAAAGCCCAAGTACCACTGGCGCGGGCAGTGAAGGGGCATTAACAAAAGGGCCTTTCAATGCCTTGCTACCGGCGATTGATTTGAACTCCACTGTCGTCTCCATGATCCTTACCGGACTGGGCGGCTTTAGCACGCCTGCCGGTCACATCGGTTCGCGATTCGAAGTCGGGCATGATATCTCATTATTGATTCCCGAAGTCTGGTGCCGCATGAGTCCCGAAGAGAGGGATCCAAATGCCATGCTTCGCGCGGGGATGCTTGAGAAAGTCGAAGACTATCAATGGAATGAGAAACAGATTCCCGCGAGTCGACTTGGCTACCGCATCACGACAAAATTTGTTCGCCGCTACCTCGGTCGTATTTTTGATAATCCCTCCAAAGTATTCACTGATGATATTCTTAGGCCCGAGTTACAGGATCCAGACTCATTTGCCGATGGTTTGCTCCATATTGCTGAGGCACAGCAACGTGTGGCGTTGTTGTACATGAAAGATGGAGGTTATGAGCTTGCATGTCCTCCACTCAAAGCGGTGCTTAGCTTGATGGCGCACGGTCATTACGAGGGTATGTCCGTGAATGATCCGAATCTGAGAAAAATGTTTACTCGCGAGAGTTTGATCGAAAGTGAGTGGTATCTACAGAGGATTCAGGCCAAGCAGCGTATCGATGTAGCACATTGGCAAAAGGTAGTGGAGCATTTGCGGCAGTATCGACGGAATTCGGTGCAGCACGACTTCGCAAACGAACTCAATTTGCAAACCCGTATCGACTTTGCTGAAAAGATGTTGTCACAGGTTCAGGCTCCCGAATACTTGGACTCGCTCATTGGTACGCCTGGAGTTGAGCCGCTTGGACGTTGAGTCGCTTGGACGTTGAGCGGTGATAGTGTTGAGATGCCAGAACACCAGATAAGCAGAACACCAGATAAGCAGAACACCGAACAACTGGAGCAGCGGATGGCTAAACCCTCCGTGACTAGAATACGGGTTGACCGGACAGAGGTAAGGTTGCGTGGCAGCGTCGTTTGGCGGCTAGGTGAATCGGATAGTGAATGGAATTACTGCTTTTCCCGGCGTCTCTTGATCGATAGGGCCGATGGCAGCTTGGTGCTTGGTGGCCCTTAGACTGCTGAAAATGATTCGGTTTTTTGTGTTTTAGCAGGATAGTGCCGCGTTATTTCAGTAGAAAATATGACTACTGCCTGTGCGAGCTTCAGTTAAACTGAGGACGACGTAAGGTTGGGTTTTAGAGACGATTTGGTAGCCTTTTTTTGAATGAACTGCTAAAAACCCTTACTTCTAAAATCGCTTTGAACCCTATCGCGACAAACCTCGGTCCCATCTCCTTCCCTCCCTGATCACCGCATGTTCTTTCGCTGAATCCTCGATCAGTGGGTGTTGAACTTTTAATGCGGTATCAAATTGGCTAGTCATGAATCACAGTTTAGCCATCGATAAAACGTTGATGAAAAACCTTGGAACGTTTCAAAAGACATCGATCATCCAAACGTTGTTACCTCATGTGATCGGCTTGACTTCGTTTGGGTCGCGATTGGCTGTCCATCTACCTGGGATTGCTGTAAACGTTGTAATGGTTTACTTGCTGTCGTTGTCGTTGTCGTTGTTGTTGTGCGGACGTGTTCACGCTCAAGACCTGGGCTACGAATCGGTTAAACTAGAATCGCGCGTTTCGTCCAAGAAAAATGATGCCGAGCAACGGCAGTCGAGCGCCCTGCGAGTCGAGAAAGTCAATATTTCAGATGACGTGAAGCAGTTTCTGCGTGGTGAGTGTTTCGATTGCCATCAAGGTGACGATGCGTCGGCAGGGTTGGACCTCGAGAGTTCCTTGCTCGGCAACAACGCAGCACTATCTTTCACGCAATGGGTTCGTATCCACGATCGTGTTGCCGATCATGAAATGCCACCACCCGAGGATGCTGCAGTTGATTCAGAGGATAGGCAACGTTTTCTGGAATCATTGGGGGAAGACCTGCGTCAGCATGAGGCAGAGCAAAGCGATCCGCTGGTGATTGCGGGTTCGAGGCGGTTGACCAATTTGCAGCTGGAACGCACTCTCCACGATCTACTTGCGATCGCCACTCCTTTGGCAAATCTACTGCCGGACGAGCAGCGAACCGACGGTTTCACTGGCGTAGCGGCTTCGCAGTCGATCTCTCACTTTCTTTTAGAATCGCATCTCACGGTTGTCGATACTGCAATCGATGCAGCGATGAGTCGGCTGCTGGATTCAGAAACGACATTTGTCCGTAACTATTCTGCTCGAAACTTAGCGCGTGATAATCCGAACCGTCGATGTCGCGATCCAGAAATGATTGAAGATCGGGCGGTCGTCTGGTCGAGTGGTTTAGTGTTTTACGGTCGGATTACATCAACCACGGTTCGAAATAGCGGCTGGTACCGAATTCGTTTTACAGCATCGGCCGTCAAGCGTCCAAAGGTAGGTGGGGTTTGGTGCTCGGTTCGAAGCGGACAGTGCAACAGCGGTGCTCCGTTGATGGATTGGATTGGTTCGTTCGAGGCGATGGATGAGCCGACTGAGCATGTGATGGAAACTTGGTTACCGGCGGGGCATATGATTGAGATTCGTCCCGCCGATGCGACACTACGGCGTGCTTCGTTTCGTGGTGGGCAAGTGGGCGCGGGGGAAGGTGGTCCGCAGAACGTACCTGGAGTCGCTTTGCACTCGATGCAGATCGAGGGGATTTATCCGGGCGGTGATCGAGACCAAGTGAGGCGTCGACTGTTCGGCGAGATGCCAATCGACATCAAGCGGAGCGAACGCCAAGTGATCTATGTTGGATCCGACCCGGTCGGTGACTCCACCAAGCAATTACTCGATTTCGCTAAGCGAGCCTTTCGACGAGATGTCAAGCAAGAAGAGATTGCACAGTACTTGAATTGGCTCAAGGCAGAATTGGAATCAGGTAAGGATCCGATCGATGCACTGCTATCGAGCTATCGAGCAATCCTTTGCTCGTCACGTTTTCTTTACCTGATGGAGCCACCCGGGAAGTTGGATCGCGAAGCGGTTGCAAGTCGTCTCAGCTATTTCCTTTGGGGTAGCATGCCTGATGATGGATTGTTTGACAGCGCTCAGCGCGCCGACTTTCTAGAGCCAGAAAATTTAGTCGCGCACGTGGAACGAATGTTGGGTCATCCACGTGGAAAGCAATTTGTAGGTGACTTTGCTTCGCAGTGGCTTGATTTGATGGATATCGATTTCACGGAGCCGGATCGGAAGCTGTATCCTGATTTTGATATTGTGGTGCAAAACGCCATGCTGGATGAGACACAGCTTTTCTTGCAGTGGCTACTGGATCAAAACGCTCCGATTGATCAATTGCTTCACTCAGATGCAACCTTTCTGAATAGTCGTTTAGCATCCTATTACGGAGTGGATGGAGTGTCAGGAGATAGGATGCGATTGGTGAGTTTGGATCAGGAGACACATCGTGGTGGGTTACTCGCGCATGGTTCAATTCTCAAAGTTACCGCGAATGGCACGAATACTTCCCCGGTCTTGCGAGGAGTTTGGGTTTCGGACCGATTGCTGGGTGTCAAAGTCCCTCCTCCCCCCGACAACGTTCCTGCGGTTGAGCCAGACATTCGTGGCGCGACAACGATACGCGAACAATTGCAATTGCACTTAAGTCATGACGACTGCAGGGGGTGTCATGCAAAGATGGACCCGCCAGGTTACGCACTCGAGAATTTTGATGCGGCAGGTCGATGGAGAGAAAACTACGAGATAGTGGTCAAGGGGAGATCTAAATCGGGGGCAGTGATTGACCCGAGTGGAAAGTTTTTGGACGGAAGGGAATTCAGTAGTTTTCAGGAATTTCGAGACCAGCTGGGTGATAAACCGTTGCCAATCGCACAGAATTTTGCCGAAAAGCTAATTGTCTATGCGACTGGAGCACCGCTTTCCTTTTCCGACCGACGAGAATTGAAAGCGGTTTTGGAGCTGGCCGAGGAAGATCACTTTGGAATCCGTTCGCTCCTGAAGCATGTGGTGACAAGTTCGCTGTTCTTAACGCAATAATTTTGGCGATAGTGATGAACTCCGATTCAATCAAGAAACCTACTCAATCGAGCAATTCATTGGCGTCTCCGCTGAGCATCGGTAGGTACATCGGCGGTCGACGTTTGGATCGTCGAAACGTATTGCGTGGTAGCGGCGTTGCGATGAGTTTGCCTTGGTTAGCGGCAATGCAACCGGCGCTCGCAACTTCTGGTGCGAAGGCGCCTCAGCGTTTTGTCGCGTTTACACTCGGTTTGGGGTTGGTGTCATCCAACCTGGTGCCGAAAGAATCAGGTGCAGGATATTCCGCATCTCGGTATCTCGCCGGAATGGAAGATTTGAGAGATCGCTTTACGATCTTCTCGGGCGTGTCTCATCCAGGGGTCAAGGGAGGTCATCGTGCTGAAGCTAGTATTTTGACAGCTTCTCCGATGGGTTCGTCCGGCCGCGCGAAAAATACGATTTCTCTCGACCAGTACTTAGCCAAGTATCGAGGCAATGCGACGCGATTTCCATCGCTAGTGCTCAGCACTGGGGGATCGACGAGTCCTTGTTACACGGAAAACGGCGCGATGATTCCGCCGATGGATCGTGCATCTCGCTTGTTTAGTTTGCTTTTCGTGGATGATTCACCGGCATCGCGCAATCAGCAAGAGGAAAGGATCAAGCAGGGACGCAGCATCATGGATTTAGTTGGCTCCGAGGCTAAATCGTTACAGCAAACACTTGGCGCTGGTGACCGTGACCGCCTTGATTCCTTCTTTACGAGTGTCCGAGATCTAGAGAAGCGAATGGCGGAAACCGAAAAATGGTCAAAGCTTCCGAAACCTCATGTCGATCGCTCAGCCCCAGTCGATATCACGAATCCCAGCGATTTGATTGGGCGTCAAAAAACGATGTGCGAGTTGATGAAACTCGCTTTGCAAACCGATAGCACTCGCTACATCACGCTACACTTGCCTGGAGCTGGTGGGGTGATACCGATCGATGGTGTCGGCGAGGGGTATCACAATCTCAGTCATCACGGGATGGATGACAGCAAGCTGGAGCAGCTAGCACTTGTGGAGACCGCTTTGATTCAAGAGTGGGCCAATTTTTTACGTTCGTTACGCGATCATTCCGATGAGAGCGGCGATCTACTTGGCAGCACATCGGTTTTGTTGACCAGTAATCTTGGGAATGCGTCGAATCATGACAATCGAAACATGCCCGTCTTGTTTGCGGGTGGGCCGTTTGCTCATGGTAGTCATCTTGCCTTCGATCAACGCAATAATTATCCACTTCCAAACCTATTTGTTTCCGTGCTGCAAGCGAATGGTCTGGAAGTTGATCGCTTTGCGACCAGCACTGGGACGATGCAAGGTCTAGAGTTCCGCGCATAGTGCTTGAATGATTGAGATGCGAACATCCGGTCGTAGGCAATGCGATGCGATCGTCGGTTTTCTCGAATCGCAATCGAATCACTTGGATTGCAGGTGTTTTCGATGGTCGTCAGTAGATGGAGATTGGGATGTGTTGTGACCGCTGTGCCTTGATGGTCTCCGAACCTCGGTGGCTCACGGTGGATCTTCAAGTTCTGGAAATGCAATCGAATCAAGATCCTTTCGTTTGATAATGCTCTTAAGGCGCGCCTGGAAGTCACTTTTGAAGTTGGCGACCTGCTGTTCAGTGATGGCAAGAAGACTGGCAACCTCTTGATTTCCAAGACCTGCAACGTAGGTTAGTTCTATTGCCTTTAGTTTTGTCCACTGCTTGGTTGTTTTCCAGTGATCGACTTGCTCGCAGATTGCTTGGCGAATGACTTGTTCTTCAATCTTTTTTTGCTCTGCACTTCTCGCAATTGAGCTAGCGACTCGGCCCGTTCCGATCCAAGAATTTTCAGGTGTTTCATTGCCTGAAAGGTGTCGCAGTTGTAGCGATGGGCGTCTTCCTTCGCGGCGTAGGTGATCGGTAAGTTTGTAGGCACAAATGCTAAACAGATAGCTCTCAAGTGATCTCTGTTCGTCATAGTTGGGCAAACTGTTTAAAAAACCGATGAACGCATCTTGAACGATGTCTTCACTGCTTGAACGATCTTGAATGCGACTATTCACGTACGCAACGAGTCGCCCCTCGAACTGTTCAATGAGTCTCCTCCATGCTTGCGGATCTCCGGCCTTGACTCGGGCTATGAGTTCAGCGTCGTGCAAAGAAGAATCGTCTGGCGACATCATTCACGCATGGGTTAATGAGCAAAAATAACAAGCTTTATAGTAGGCAATGTCAATGAATTTTGGTGATCCGAATAATGATCAAAATTGTACGCTTGTTGTACCAGTGAAGGTGTTGGCTCCTCGCGGGGACGGTGGTGCTGGCTGATTGAGGTTCAAGAAGATGCTGGGAAGGTGGCGGAATAGCAAACATGTGCGATCGGAGTCGATTAAGTATACTAGATCGTCCTCAGTGCCTAGACTTCAGATGATTGACTTCAGTTTCTGGGCTTTGCTTTTTTCGTCGAATCCATGCCGTGCTCGCTAGGGTGAGTGGTTGGTTGGAGTCGTTTGTTCTATCGTTGATTTGGGTAGCCTATCTCTTCCATGACGGTAATCCTTGGTGTCTCTGCGTTTTATCATGATTCCGCTGCTGCGTTATTGGTTGACGGAGAGATCGTTGCTGCCGCTCAGGAAGAGCGATTTACGCGAAAGAAAAATGATGCAGCGTTTCCCTCGCACTCGATTCGGTATTGTCTCGAGCGGGCGGGTTTGACGGAGAAAGATATCGATCACGTCGGTTTTTATGAAAAGCCATTGTTAAAATTCGATCGGCTTCTCGAGACCTATCTTAGCTACTCTCCGTCTGGATTCCGGTCCTTTCGAAAAGCGATGCCCGAATGGGCGGGTCCAAAGTTGCAGCTTCGTCGCGAGATCCGAAAAGGACTGAATCATCAGTATCTCGGTCGAATCTGTTTTTGCGAGCATCATCAATCACACGCTGCCAGCGCATTTTATGCTTCGCCGTTTCAGGAAGCAGCGATTCTAACACTCGATGGTGTCGGTGAGTGGGCAACCTCATCGATGGGTTTTGGTCGGGGTGGCCAGATTGAGTTAACTCACGAAATCCGCTTCCCCCACTCGCTCGGTCTGCTGTATTCCGCATTTACTTACTTTGCTGGTTTTCGAGTGAATTCGGATGAATACAAGTTGATGGGGCTCGCCCCTTATGGACAGCCGCGGTACGTCGATCTGATCTACGAAAAATTGGTAAGAGTTTTCGAAGATGGATCGTATCGCTTATGCCTTGATTACTTTGATTATCCTCAAGGCCTGAGAATGACTTCGCGTCAGTTTCATCGTTTATTCGGAGCTTCACCGCGCCAGGCAAGCGAACCGATCCGAGAGCTTGATATGGATCTCGCTGCTTCGATTCAGAAGGTCACTGAGGAAATTGTATTACGTGCTGCGAGTCATCTGTATCAATTGACCGGTAGTGAGAATCTTTGCCTAGCCGGTGGAGTTGCGTTGAACTGTGTCTCAAATGGTCGGTTGCTTCGCGAAGGGCCGTTCAAGCAGGTGTGGGTGCAACCAGCGTCAGGTGATGCCGGGGGAGCATTAGGAGTCGCGCAGTTCATGTGGCACCAATTGATGGAAAAGCCCAGGACGGTATCGTCTCCTGACGGGCAACACGGTAGCTTGCTCGGACCCGGTATTATCTCTGATTCGAACGATTCATCGAAATCGTTAGCCAATCTTCTGGATGATGTAGGTGCGAGTTACCAAGTTTTTTCTCAGGATTCCGATCTCACCAGCTATCTCGCAAGTCAGTTAGATGAGGGCAAGTTGATAGGGATTGCTCGGGGGAGAATGGAGTTTGGACCGAGAGCTTTGGGAAATCGCAGTATCGTTGCGGATCCTCGACGCGGTGATACTCAGCGAGAACTTAACCTTAAGACAAAATTTCGCGAATCCTTTCGACCATTCGCACCGATCGTCTTGCGGGATCGAGTGCAAGATTATTTTCAATGGGATCCCTCGCATGAGAGTCCCTACATGTTGATGGTCACTCAAGTCAATTCAGCGGTTCGAAAACAGATTGACCACGCCTTGCCCAAAGGTTTAGATCGGGTGAATGACATTCGAAGTGACTTACCCGCTGTCACGCATGTGGACTACTCAGCACGTTTGCAAACCGTCGATCAGATTCGCAATCCCTTTCTTTGGAGGCTACTGAATCAGTTTAACGAAAGAACTGGCTGTCCCGTGCTGGTTAATACAAGCTTCAATGTGAAGGATGAGCCAATTGTTTGCAGTTGGTCTGACTCACTTGCCTGCTTTTTGCAAACCAATTTAGATACCTTAGTGCTAGAAAATTTTGTGCTGGAAAAATCGCAGCAGCAAGAAGTTGATTCAACGAAACTTCAAGCGATAAGGGATCTGCCATTCTCCCAAGATCGTGCGAGGGAGTCTCAGCAAAATCTCCAATTTGTGATGTCGCTCACTTGTGCCTTGGGGTTAATGTCCGTCATCTTGTGGTATCGTTTTCAGTTGCCATGGTTGTCTGGTATCTTCTTATCTGGCAACTGAAAACGATACCACAAGATGACGGACATTAACCCCAAGGCACAAGTGAGCGACATCTTGTGCCTTGGGGTTAATGTCCGTCATCTT
>JADHOA010000250.1 GCA_016779185.1 Rubripirellula sp. | reverse complement strand
GGAGGAGATGAAATGCTTTATGGGGCAGCGAGATTCGGTTTGTTCGTCCAGTGTTCTTAGGATTCAGGACCCTGTGCCTAATGAAAACTTTATCTACCGAAATGGTACTCGCTCCCTACTGCTTCAATATCAAGGAGATGCGGACGAATTCCGCGTGATTCAAAAACACTCGGCCTACGGTATTCAGCCACGTAATGCGGAGCAGCACTTTGCACTCAACGCATTGCTGGATGATCGAGTAAAACTGGTAACACTGTCTGGACGCGCTGGTACCGGGAAAACTCTCCTTGCCTTGGCATCGGCTTTAGAGGCTCATCATCGTTACGAGCAGATCCTTTTAGCTCGCCCCATCGTTCCGTTGAGTAATCGTGACCTCGGATACCTGCCGGGGGATGTGAACGCAAAACTCGAACCGTATATGCAACCCTTATTTGATAACTTGAAAGTGATTCGCAATCAGTTTCGACCGTCCGAAAAAAAACAGGAAACAATTGATCGACTGCTGAGAGAGGAACGATTACTGATTACTCCACTATCCTACATTCGGGGACGGAGTCTGCAGAGCACATTCTTCATCATCGACGAGGCACAGAATCTGACTCCTCACGAGGTCAAAACGGTGATTACGCGGGCTGCGGCGGGAACAAAAATTGTTCTAACGGGAGATATGCACCAGATTGATCAGCCTTATCTTGACTCACTCTCGAATGGCTTAAGCTACCTAATTGATCGGATGGTCGGACAGTCCATCTATTCGCACGTAACACTGGAGAAAGGCGAACGTTCCCCCTTGGCGGATCTAGCGAGCGAGTTGCTCTAGATTTCACCCACGCGAAACGAACGGGAGAACGATTACCATGCTTCGATATCTGCGTACCTTGTTCAGATACGTACCTTGTTCAGATATCTGCGTACCTTGTTCATTCATGCCGATCGTCTTTGGCAGGGATTGAATCATCCACGATATTGCAACTTGTCGCTTTTGATTGTTTTGATGGGTCTAGACTCGATCACAGTGTCGCTCTTTGATGTAGTTTTAGTGAGCATTGTCTTCATTGTTGGTGAAAGTATCTCGAGGAGCCCGAGCTGGTGTTGCTCGTTTCGATTCACTTATCGATAACGACGCTGCAGCGATCGCTAATGAGTTCCATTGCAAAGAACGATTCTTGGAAGCTTTCGTAATCCACAGAAATGCTTTTCGACGTGAAGTCATAAGCCTTGAGGTTTGCACGGTGAATCACCAAGCCAGACGTATCTCGAGCAACGATGGTCAATCACAGAGGGGGAGGCCTCGACCGTGTGTGATAAGATGGAGTCCAATGATGGATTGTTTGTTCCAGGAAGCAACACAGGTCCAAACAACCCAATCCATCCGGCGAAGCGAATTAATAATCAACTGAAAATCGTCGCATTTTCAGACACGTTTGGAGTCCCCAGTGGTAACGGCGTTGGACGTTTCCTATGGGATTTAAGCCAGAGGCATTTTCATGCACAAAAGCCTTGGTGGCTGGTGGTTCCTGGTAAAGATGAATCCCACGAGAATCTAATTCAGGTCCGTTCCCCCAGTTTTCAAGTGCCGGGCTACGACGGACTAACGATTTCAATTCCACTCGAGCATCACCGAAAGCGATTAAGCCGAGACGTCCGTCATTTAAAGCCAGACTGCATTCACGTTTCGACGCCGGGGCCCTTTGGGATGCAGGGATTAGCGATTGCAAGGCGGTTGCGTGTTCCGCTGGTGGGGATTCATCACAGCGACTTCCCGGCCTATGCGAAGGCTGTTACACGGCATCTCGTTCTGGCACTCTCTAACGATCCAGCTCAACTACTCAGTCCGCTCACGTCTGCAGTGTTGCCTTTCGTTTTACCCTTGTTGGGGCGACTGCAATCCACCAATCCTGATTGGCTTACCGATATTGCGAATGTCAGAGAGGCGTTTAAACGCAATCAAGGTTTGCTTGGGCACGAGGGTCGAGTCGAGAATCTTGTTGCAGAATTGGCCGAACGCGGCACGCGTGATCTAATGGGGCGATTCTATTCCCAATTCACGATGGTCATCGCTCGGTCACGTCAGCAACGAAGCTTGCTAGCGCGAGACTTCAAAATCAAAGACGAACATGTCAAATATCTCCGGCCGGGGACAGATATTGAGCGTTTTCATCCGAAGTATCGTTCTGATGAGCTGCGACAGCAACTCGGGATTTCCCCAGATTCGTTTCTAGTATTGCATGTGGGACGACTGACACCGGAGAAAGGTGTCGAATTACTTCGGAGCATCTGGGGGCAGCTCGCCCACCAAAGTGATGTGCCGATACATTTGATTCTCGTGGGCAAGGGGCAACGCACTGAGATTGCGCAGTTCGAGGCGAAGGATCGAATCCACTTACTTGGCGCAAAATACGGTGAGGAGTTGTCGCGGATCTACGCATCTTGCGACGTATTAATTTTCCCCTCAACAACCGAAACTCTAGGGCAAGTGGGGCTGGAAGCTGGCGCGTCAGGTCTGCCGGTGATTGCGTCGAGTTTAGGTGGTGCATCGGACTACATTCTAGACGGAGTCACTGGCCGACTACTTGACAGTCGCGACGCGAGGGAATGGTCGACCGCCGTACGTGATCTTTGTGACAGTGGCACACCATCGATCAGGGTTGTTGGGGATGCTGCAAGACGCCACATCGAGGCGAATTATTCGATCGAGCGTTCAATTGAATGTTATTGGCGGCTTCATGAGGAGGCGAGTGAGATGTACCAAAAGCAGCGTCAAAGGGCTGCTAAGGTAATTCGCTCAAATCGTGTCAAGGAACCGCAGGCTAATGGTCTTCCTACCAAGAAACTGATGGTGATTAGTGATTATCACGCCGGTCGATACTTCAAAAGCCCACGAGAACGCGAAGAGAAGCAAGCCGCGATTCGGGCCATGTTTCGCAAGGCTCGCGAACTAGATGCGGAGGTTTTGTTGGGGGGAGATTTTGCTGATCATGGTTCGATGGAGTCACGCATGTTGGCTGACTTCGAATGTTTCCGAGCGTGTCGTGCAGAATTTGGTTTTACCGAACCCATGACATTCGTTCGCGGGAATCACGATTATGGATTTTCTGATTCACAGTTATCACAGTGGGTCGGTGGCTGCACGGTTCACCCTAGTCTCGTTTATAACCACCGTGAATCAGGGGTGACATTTACCCACGGTCACATTTTAGGTTTAGCGAAAACGGTGGCTGCCATTGAGGCGAGGCGAGGTGGCGAGTTCATTGAGCAGCAACTATCCGAATCACAGTTAGACGCCGATCTCAAACCTTCCGTCGTCGCCTATGATGCCGCTCACCTTATTGAAAATCTTGTTACCCGCTATGGCCTGAACGGACTTACTACCTTGTGGGACGGACTCTACCCTCATCGCGCCGACTTGGCGGAGAAACTCTTGGATCTTGCTGCAAAGACCAAGCAGGAGGATCAGGCAACTTGGAAGATGATCGCCGGCTTGATTGGGACTCATGATAGCGTTGGAGTTGCAGGACGTCTCGGATTTTCCAGTGGCTCGTGGGCGACAATTTTTGGCCACACACATGTTGCACTAATCAAGCGTCTCGAGATCACCGAACCAGAAACCCGAAAGCCAATACCTCATCTTATTGGCAATGCAGGACACATCAATCGTCGAGGAGCTACCTGCATCATTGCCGGCGGAGGGTTAATCAAAATTTGGAAGTACATCCGCAAGCGGGATCGGCTCGTAGCGATTCGATCGCTGGCTCTCGACAACAAAGATATCTCGTTGGTCCAGTTATCAGAGAGTTTTCAAGCAAACGGCGGCTTAAAGGCGTCCGCATAATTTTCTGTGCCGCTTCAGCGGGATAATTTCTGCTGTGTCTATTTGGGGAATCAACCGATGTGACTTAGGGCTTACACCGTTGAATCGGGTCAAAAGTATTTGCAACGGATCTCCATGAGAGACAAGTAAAATGGTTCCTTCAGGATGCTCCTCTTCAAGACCAAGTACCGTGTCCGTCATTCGCCGAGCAACCGCGTTGACGGTCTCAACTTGCTCGGCTAGGTCGTGGGTTCCAGTCAGATCTGCTTCCCAGATTTTAGAGTAGAAATCGGTGCTTCTACCTTCGTAGATACCGAAATACCGTTCTCTAAGTCCAACGTTTATTTTGCACTGGATGTTGAAATTGGATGCAATGGTTTCCGCGGTTTGGACTGCCCGGAGGAAGTCAGACGTGTAGATCATCGATAGGGTCGATAGAAGATCCGCATGATGTTCTGCGGAACGCTGAACCTGATTCTGTCCTTCCACAGTAAGGCCAAAGTTCGAGCAACCCACTTTGGGAGCGCTGACGATCTTGGATTTTTCATTCGCGACGCTATGCCCATGTCGCATTAACAGAAACCTAGTCAATGTAATCTGCCCCGTGTTTATTCTGAGTCTTTCATCTGATTTCCCATATGCCTTTGTCCCTTGAAGTTAAGAAAAGTAAATGTACTTCTGCGTTAGATTTAATTGAAGTTTTCATGTAGTTGGTTTTCAGAATTGGTTCGGCAGAAAGCTTTGTCGAATTCCTGCGGCTATCCATGAAGCATGCAACCGATACGCATTTTGCAGAGTTCTAATCTCTTTGCATCAAATACTCATGAAATGAACACGTTAGCTTCGCTGTAAACGCACTTGCATATTCATATAAATTACACATCAAGCCGATAGGATCACGCCCCAGTAGCTTCGTTTTTCGTTCGTAATTACTGAGGAGCGGTAATGGTAAAAGAGTGGTTAAGCCAGAAGTGTTTTTCTGCCGTGCACGGTAGCCATCTCATTTATAACACTTGCTGGGAAGATCCCCGTTTGGATCGTAAGGCACTAGAACTTACAGAGGCTGATCGAGTAGTTGTGATCACCTCAGCGGGTTGCAATGCTTTGGACTATGCCATCTGCGGCCCAGAATCTATTGACGCCGTCGACGTAAATCCGCTGCAGAATGCGTTGCTGGAGCTAAAAATAGCTGCAATCAAATCACTGGATCACGACCAGTTCTTTCACCTGTTTGGTTACGGTTGGCATCCGGAGTGGAGGGAACTTTACTTCGATCAGGTTCGCAGTCAGCTAAACCCAGATTATCAAGAGATGTGGGATAACCGAATTGGGTTCTTTAGTGCCGGAAATCGACGACAAAGTTTTTATTTCCGAGGCACTTCAGGATTTTTTGCATGGATGGTCAATTATTACTTGGATCAAGCGGGTGGATTGCGTGACGATGTTTTGGGACTACTGGAATGCCAATCCGTTGCGGAACAACAAGAGCATTACGAGTCATGCGAGATAAGGAAGCGTTTGTGGAGAAAGCCAATTCGTTGGTTGCTGCAGCGAGACATGACGATGGCGTTGCTCGGAGTTCCACGAAGCCAAAGGAAGCAGATCGACAAGACCTATGCCGGTGGAATTAGTCAGTTCGTTCAGGACCGGATTGAATCAGTCTTTACCAGGTTGCCTCTTGGTGACAACTACTTTTGGCGAGTTTACATCACGGGTGAATACACCGAAGCGTGTTGCCCGGAGTACCTGACGCTCAGCGGATTTAATCGCTTGAAATCAGGAAGGGTCGACATGATCAAAACCCACACCACAACCATCGAACAGTTTCTGGAGGGGCAAGATCGTTTATTTTCTCGCTTTGTTTTACTCGATCATATGGATTGGCTCTATGAGCATGCGAGAGGTTCTCTTGCAAACGAATGGAGTCAGATCTTTCGCTGTTCGACCCCTAGTACCCGTGTTCTTTGGCGAACTGCTGCGATGGACTGCGATTTTGTGAATTCAGTCAATTTTGTGCAAGCCAATGAGAAGCGAACGGTTGGCGAGCATCTTGATTACCACCACGATTTAGCCGCGACGCTTCATCAACGCGACCGGGTCAATACCTACGGCGGCTTCTTCATCGCGGACTGCAAGGGGGTCGCTGTATGACACCGTTTATCTTTCGGGAAAAGTTGGCTGACTTGAAAGTGTTGCGACAACTAGTATTCGGACCCGGGAAGGGACGAACCCACGCAGAAAGACTTGAGAACTTTTATGCGCCACAGGCTGCACACTATGACTGCTTTAGAAGTCGCTTGTTGCACGGCAGAGAACTTCTGATGAAGGAGGTGCAGTTCCCCAGTTGTGGTGTTTGGGTTGATTTTGGTGCGGGGACTGGCGAAAACCTACGACTGGCCGGCAATCGAGTTTGCGCGTTAAACGAAGTGCATTTAGTTGACCTCTCACCCTCTCTTTTGGAAGTGGCGCGTACCAGTGTTGAGAATCTAGGGTTACGGCATGTTCACCTTCACCATTCGGATGCATGTAAATTTGAACTTGTGGAAGAAAGTGTCGATGTGGTGACCTTTTCCTATTCTCTTACCATGATTCCCGATTGGTACGACGCAATCCTTAATGCGGAACGTTTGTTGAAACCTGGTGGGCTGATTGCGATTACCGATTTCTACGTCTCAAGAAAATACCCGGAAGAAGGGATGGTCCAACATAACGCCCTGAAACGCGCTTTCTGGAGAAGTTGGTTCGCAACCG
>JADHOA010000249.1 GCA_016779185.1 Rubripirellula sp. | reverse complement strand
TTTGGAATCCTGGTTATGGTGCGGGTGAGAGTACCAGTGTTGACTTGGGTGCGTGGTTAGGGAGCACGGATCTCAAGATCCGGTTCCGTAGTTCCGTGAGTGGTTCACGCGAAGATGCAAACGTTGACAACGTTCGCATTATTGGGGCAAATGCATCTGGTTTCGTCGACACTCAATCTCGTGAGTTTCCGCCTGTTGCTGGGGATAGCGACTCTTCTTGGTATGATAATCTTGGTGATTTACTAGGGGAAATGCTGAGTGAAGGGTCAGGTTCTGGAAGCAGAAACATGAGCCAATATTGGTCGAACTTAGATCGAATGTTCAGCCGTCTCGGCGGTAATGGATTGTCCGATGCTGGGGGAATGATGTTTTCAAACTGGTTTGATGACCACGATGAATCCGAAGATTGGCTTGACCGGATGTTCTCGGACTTGCGGCTTTTTTAGTAGGTCTTTTGCGAAAGGATTCGTTCTAGCGAGCTAAAGTCGAATTAGAAAATGGTAACTTTCTGACTACTTGGATGCTGAGGGATCGCTTCAGTACGAATTCTAAATGGTTCGGGTTTGTTATTTGACGCGAACACTTTGGTCTAAATGCACTAGGTAAGAAACGATGAAGTACACAGGTCGATGTCCAAAGTGCGAGAATAACGAAATCAAGTACGTCAGCGGTACCAATCAGTCCAAGATTGGGATCCCGCTTGGCATCACCTCTTGGGTCGCGGTCGATCGGTACATTTGTCTTCAGTGTGGTTACATTGAGCAGTATGTTGATACCGCGCAGTCACTTCAGCGACTTGCGAACAAAAGTTGACGCATTGTTTTCTGCCGTAAGTCAATTACTGCTCGAAAGATAGGCCGCGAACAAAAAAGAAAAGGCTCGTCACCTTTGTGAATTCTTGCATCGAAGTCACGGGGTAGCGAGCCAAGGCACTTTTGAGGTCACCAGTTCTGTGGGAGCTATGTCTCAGAATGGTGATCTTCTATTGATCGATTTCTGTTTTGATCAATTGGCGTAGCGATCATAGGTTGCCTGCAACGTCGTTCGATCTTGGTTTTTACCTTTCGTGATACAGAATCGATATCGAAAGGTGACCGAATCACCATCTGCAATTTTTACAACCGTAAATGGACCAAAGCGGCCGTAGTCTCGGTATGCAGACCATCGTGCCCCCTTGGGATTCGATGAATGGCTCATATGCTGAGCTGTCCACCATTGATTGCCAATTTGAAAGCTTTCAGCCACCCATGGAAGATCGAGGGTTTTGGTTGGGTCGGTTCCTTCTTCGTGAAAGGTGTAGGCGGCAGATTGATTTTCGGCGACGAGTTGTGAAGGCCTAAATTGGATGCCCGCATGTTCAGGGTCGCCGTTAAGTTCAATATCTCCGTCAACTGCCCTTAGCGTCGAGGAAAAGTCGATCATGGCGTGAACACCATCATGCGAGGTGACCTTGTAGGTTCTCTGCTCGACCACAACGGGTTTGCCGTCAACTCCAATCCAATCGATCACCGAGGTGATTCGTGCGCCTTTCTCGGCAAACTCGATTTCTTCAAATTTCCGATGTTTCTGCTCGGTATTCTTAACATGCCAGAGGTCATGTTTTTTTCCACCCTGATCGAGTTTATTCCAACCGATGAAAATTCCACGGTGATGTGGGAATTTACCGCCGGCCCCTTT
Organism: Rubripirellula sp.; assembly: GCA_016779185.1. Taxonomy (GTDB): domain Bacteria; phylum Planctomycetota; class Planctomycetia; order Pirellulales; family Pirellulaceae; genus Rubripirellula. The sequence goes on along the minus strand of JADHOA010000249.1, from coordinate 4,887 downwards.
GGTAAGCGTTGTTTCACCATCATCTGACATGACATGTGCGTAGACTTTTGCGGTGTCAAAAGTTGTTGCTTCGTCTGTCGTATCTCGCTCGTACATATATCTTAGGATTACTTTGCCCTCGGGCGTAACGATGTCAGCGAATTTCCCTTCCGTATCATTCACGGAGTAGGCGTCCGCTGCTCGAGTCTCTGCCGATAAGGTACCAAAAAGAAGTAGAATGATTGACAAGGAGGAGAGTGATCGATAGAGCATGAGCAATCTGCGGTTTAGAGGGTTTGATTTAACGTGAAACGATGTTGGCGGACAGCAGTCTAAGATGCTATAGCGTCCGCTGCAAATCAATTCGACACAGGCCGGTGGTCTTTCAGTTTACTTACTAAGTTACATTGCCAAAAAGAGTCCCGATTCAATCAGTAGGCCTGCGTCCCGGGTAGCGAAAACGGTTGGGTTCAGCTGAGGATTTCTTTGACGACGTGACCGTGTACATCGGTCAAGCGGCGTTCAATTCCGTTATGTTGAAATGTAAGTCGGGTGTGATCCAAACCGAGTAGATGCAGGATCGTCGCGTTAAGGTCGTGAACGGATAGAACATTTTCGGACGCTTTGAATCCAATTTCATCGGTCTTGCCGTGACTGACGCCCGGCTTGACCCCCGCTCCTCCAAGCCACGCAGTAAAACCGAGCGGATTATGATCACGCCCCTGTGCTCCCTTTTGGAACATAGGCATCCGACCAAATTCGGTGCACCACACCACGAGTGTTTCGTCCAGTAAACCGCGTTGCTTGAGATCTTTGAAAAGTGCCGCGGCTGGTTGATCGAGGATTTCAGCGTGGACGTCATATTGCTCACGTAGTTTCTGGTGACCGTCCCAGTTCAGGTTGCCGCCGCTCGCGTACGCACCATTAAAAACCTGAACAAACCGTACTCCTTTTTCAATTAGCTTTCGAGCGAGAATGCAATTGCGTGCGAAGGCTGCCTTGGTTTCATTCTTCGAATCCGCGCCATACATTGTAAGAGTTGCGGAACTCTCGCTGCTTAGGTCGCTAATCTCAGGAACTGACAATTGCATCCGAGCCGCTAATTCGTAACTGGCAATTCTTGCTGCGAGTTGCACGTCACTTGGGTTACGGGCAAGGTGTTCACGGTTGAGTTCGATCAACAATTCGCGAGCGGAAAGATCAGCTTGTTGGCTGATTCCTGTTGGTGGACTGAGGTGTCGGATCGGCTGCGAGCTATTGAATGGTGGTCCCTGGAAAAACGCTGGTAAAAAACCGGGTCCCCAATTGTTAACGCTCGCCTGCGGAACTCCCCGTGGATCCGGGATCGCAACAAACGCCGGTAGGTTCTGGTTGACCGTTCCTAACGCATAGCTGACCCACGCACCAATGCTTGGAAATCCATCGAGCGTGAATCCTGTGGAAAGGAAATTCTCGGCAGGCCCGTGGGTGTTCGATTTGCTCGTAAGTGAATGGATAAACGCGATGTCATCAGCTAATTCGCCAAGATGCGGAATCATGTCCGATATCATCTTGCCACATTCTCCGCGTGGTCGGAATGGATACTGCGGTTTTGCGAGGTTACCAGAAGGGCCTTGGAACGTTACGGCTGGACCGTCGGCAAATGTTTGACCGTCACGACGAAGTAGTTCGGGTTTGTAGTCGTACGTTTCGAGTTGACTGCAGGCTCCGGCGCAAAATATGACAACCACGTTTTTCGCTTTTGCAGAAAAATGCGGAGGACGTTGCTGGTTTGGTTGCGTTGGGTTGATCGTCAGCGAGTCGGAAGCTTGCAGCGTCTCATTGCTGATCAGAGATGCCAACGCGATGGCTCCTAGACCGCCTGTTGTCGAGCCCAGGAAGTTTCGGCGATCGAGTAACGGATGAGTGAAACGGTTCGTTCGGGGATCAGGGTTCATTGAGGCTTGCTTTTTCCAACCCATCAAGGCTCGTAGGTTTAAGTGGATTGTTGAAACTCATGCGGTCTACGCTACGGCATGAACAAGAATTCATTGCAGTTGAAGATCACTCGGCAAAGTGTTTCGAGTCCATGTTCGCGTACAACCATAGTGGTTGATGCTCGTTCTGTATCTGTAGGAATGCGTCCTAAAGCTAGTTGATACACGCGTTCGATCTGGCGTTCGATGTCGTTGGGTAACTCGGATGTGACACGACGTGCGAAGGCAATCGCGCGTCGGTGGATCAGTTCACTGTTAAACAAATTCAGGGCTTGGATCGCGGTGGTTGATTGACCTCGGCTGGGACTTGGTTGTCCGGCATCTGGGCAATCAAATGCCCCGAAAACAGGGATTGGTTCCATCCTGATTTTATGGGAATAGATCGTTCGACGCAGCTCATTGGCGGATTGTTTCTCAAGCGGTGGGAATCCGCTAAGGCCGCCACGTGTCTGAAAGAAATTGAAACCCGGACCTCCCATTTTTAGATTCAATTCACCGCTGACAAAAAGAATACTGTCTCGAATCGACTCGGCTTCAATCCGCCGACTGGGGAAACGCCACAGCAATCTGCAGTTGCTGTCGATCGCCATTGCTCGTTCATCGACCTTGGAATCTTGTTGGTAAGTCTGTGAGGTCAGGATAAGACGGTGTAGGTGATGAATGGACCAACTGCTTTGGATCAGCTCGCTGGCCAACCAGTCAAGTAGTTTTGGATGAGATGGCTTGGAACCATTCATTCCGAAATCGCTGGGAGTATTGACGAGTCCTGTGCCAAAATGAAATTGCCAAACGCGGTTGGCGATGACTCTCGCAGTAAGTGGGTTTTCTGCAGACGCAATCCAATCAGCAAGCATCAACCTTCTGGTGGCTTCACTGGAATCTGATTTGAGTTCAATCCCATCAAAGATTGAAGGAGTGCGAGGTTTGACCTCATGCTTGGGTTGCTCGGGATCACCGCGATTAAGCAGGTGTGTTGCGGTTGGGGATGTAAACGTACCAGCGTAAACCATGCTTGGTTTTCGAAGTTGGTCGTAACGTTGCTCGAGCGATCTTAGGTTTTTGGTTTTTGAGATCAATTCTTCTCGATCTTGATCGCGAATATGAGACACTAGGAGATTGAGTTCATCGTGGGGAGCTCCGTATGGAATTCTGTCGTTCGATGAGGCGATGGTTTCCCACTTTTCTCCATCCGATGATATGCTAATGTCATACTTGACTGATAGCCGATCACGGAACTGTTCATCCCGATCGCGTCCCCAAATGATTTTGTTGATGATGGTTTCCTCGGGTAGTTCTAGTTGTACCCACCCGCCGCCAAACTCATTGGAAATCCAGCTGCGACTGTTTCCATACACACCATCATTGACATGCTTGAGCTGGTGTTTGCCTGTCTCGGAATAATTGCCAGAAGAGGTTGCTTTGGTTCCCAGAGAAGCAAGTGCGAGGTTATCGTTCGGCTGCTTTGGTGAATAGATTTCAAGTTCATCAATACAAGGTTGATGTTTGTTTTGGTCGATCGTTTCTCGTGTTGTGAAGCGAACGAATTTTGCTTTTCTCGGCCGGAATAACTCTCGGTTCAGTTTTGCCGACACAGCGGCTCTAAGACGAGGTCCTTGGTTTTCTCCTTCGGTACCTTCTTGAAGCACGATGACGTCCGCTGTGATTCCGGTGCCCGTTTCTCCTCCGCGCAGAACTAAGCGAGAGTCCGTCTGGAATCGGTGGACACCCGTGTCGTGCAGCCCACTCCAAAGAGGTTTCTGTTCTGACGTTCCCTCGGTTTGGCCTGAGAAATAATATTGGTCGGCAATCGCTATTTCTTTTTGGTCATCTCTGGTTTCTAGGTCTCCGTCAAGGTCCAAGACGTAACGCGCATCTCGAGTGTGAACGCCACTGCCATGGACACCCCACGAGATCCACAGTCGGTAATCTCCATCAATGTTCGGATTCCATGTGAAAACATCTTCACCCGAGCGATTGTCCCACCACGTGTACCGTCCAAAGCTGAGGTTGCCGGCACGCGATAAATCACCTGGGTCATCTTTGTATCCTCGATTGGTGCCGGGCGGATTCGTGCCGTGACCATTTTTTGTCGCCAACGAAGTGGTCAGATCAGGGTTCTCATCGTCAATGATGATTGTTTTTCCCGAAAATACTTGTGGGGTGAGGGTCGTTAGCGATTGCTGTAGCCTTTCGATCTCGCTTGATAATTCAGCTGCCTCCTGTTGCTTTTGGTCGTCGCTCTCATCGTGATAAACTCGCTCACCATACTGCACGCCCGCAAAGAAAGCTTGCAGTGAATAGTAGTCTTCTTGACTGATTGGATCGAACTTGTGGTCGTGGCAACGGGCACAGCCGACGGTCAGACCGAGAAAGGATGCTGTGGTTCCAACAATGATTTCGTCAAGTGAGTCTTGTCTTGCTAGTCGAATCGATGCATCGTCTTTGCCAATTTGACCCGGTAGCAACACAGGAGCCGCGACCAGAAAGCCGGTCGCCTCATCGCTGCCAAATTGGTCACCTGCGATTTGTTCTCGTATGAATTGATCGAAGGGCAGGTCTTCGTTAAAAGCCTGGATCACATAGTCGCGATACGGCCATGCATTTTCACGGGGAGTGTTGACTTCGAAACCGTGGGTGTCGGCGTAACGGACAAGATCCAGCCAGTGTTGTGCCCATCGTTCGCCGTAGCGTGGACTTAATAAAAGATCGTCTGTTAATTCCCTGATTGCCGTCTTGTCGTTTTTTTTGATCTGCTCTGTAAAAAACGCGATCTGCTTTGGTGACGGCGGTAGTCCATGAAGATCGAGGAAAAGTCTTCGGCAGATCGAAAGTGCATCTGCTCGCGGGGAAAGCGCCAGCCCGGCAGCATTTAATCTTTTTGAAATGAAATAATCAATTGGGTGAACATTTAGATTGTTGGGGAGTTCAGGTG
>JADHOA010000010.1 GCA_016779185.1 Rubripirellula sp. | reverse complement strand
ATTGAGATTTCCTTGGTGTGGGATAACTCGTAGGATACTACGGAGAGTCTTTGAGCTGATCTCCGAAGCGATGATTGTCAGACTGATTCAGTTTTTCACATCGCGATCGGTCTACACGAAAATGATTGTTGATCACACGGAAGTGACTACAAAATGTTCATGGTCAAAGTATTTCGATACAGTCGTTTGCTGCTGTTTTGCATCGCCCTCCTGACACCACTGCTTTTCTCATTAGGCACGCTTGGGGAAGCCGGTGGTTTCGAGAGAGACCGGCATCCGTCGCAATTGGTGATGCAGCGATCCTCGACAGTGGATGGAGTAACGTTCAAAACCGATTTTTTTGTTGACCATATTTTAATCAATGCAGAGGCCGAAGACGGTTCCAGTATTGATTTCAATCAAAGTGGAGCGGTGGGTACCCTCTCCATTCGATGCGGAACCGGCAAGCGTGTTCGTTATGAATTGCGAACGGATGCCAACGGACAGTTTTTCGTCAATCTCGAATCCTCGTTAACTGCAGACACCTTGGTTGACGTGCGAGTTCACTTGCTTGGAGTATCGGATAGCGGCGAGGTGACCAGCTTTAACGAAGAAGGAATGGTTTCAAACATCGGTGTTAATATCGAGCGTGAAGCGATTGAACGTCAACGGTTTTGTCCCATGAGTGGAGAGGTGTTGGCCGTCACAGATCAGGCTTATCGGACGGATTATCGAGGTAAGCTGGTGTTCTGTTGTTCTGAAGAATGCGTTGGGAAAATACAGGATCTTTCAGAGCAGTCACTTGCGGAGTTTCCGAGAGTGAGAGTCAGTGAGACTTCGGATGATGATGATTTGTTGATACAGCTTCAAGCATCTTGCCCCGTCATGGAGATGCCTCTTGGCAGTATGGGGCGTCCGGTTAAGGTGCTTGTTGGTAAGCAGCCGATGTTTTTATGCTGCAAAGGATGTTTGAAAAAGGTTGATGCGAACCCTCTTCATTACGCCAGAGAGACGATTGAGAAAGGTAAGCAAGCCTTTGCCGACCAGTTAATCTTGGTGATGAAGAGTCAGGCATTGATAGACGACAATTCGGTCAGTCATCGAGAGCAAAAATTGCCGGAAGGCGTATTTCCTGTAAGCAAGGTGGACGTGGAACATATTGCTTCTCAGAAGATTTGTCCCGTGATGGAAGAGCCACTCGATTCGATGGGTGGTCCATTCAAGGTGAATGTTGAGGGAAAATTGATTTATATCTGTTGTCCGGGTTGTGCGAAATCTTTAGAGAGGGAGCCAATCGAGTACCTGGGATCCTTGTCGGATCGCGGCGTCAAACCACCGCTGTTTCGATAGTGTCTGGCCGAGAGAAAATGGTATTTGCGTCACAGTCGTTTTAGGAAAGTAGCGATTTGACAACGGTGCCGTGAACGTCGGTTAGCCGGTAATCACGACCCGCATGACGATAGGTTAGTTTTTCGTGATCAAATCCCATCAGATGTAGAATGGTTGCATGGAAATCATGCACATGAACCGGATCATCCGTTGCTCTTAATCCATGTTCATCCGTCGCTCCGTGAACGATGCCAGGTTTCACGCCGGCACCTGCCATCCACGATGTGAAAGCCCAAGGATGATGTTCTCTTCCTTTCGCATCCGCGGATGAATTGAAGGGTGTTCTGCCGAATTCCGTGGTCCAGACAACGAGTGTTTCTGAGAGAAGTCCACTTCGTTTCAAGTCCTTGAGCAATGCTGCGATCGGTTGGTCAACATTTTTGGCCAAACTTACATGAGTCATCATGTCGCCGTGGGCATCCCAATTACCGGAGGAACCGGTGTCAATGAGTTCGACGAACTCGACACCACGTTCGATTAACCTTCTTGCAGCGAGACACTGCCATCCGAATCCCGTTGTTTTTCCGGGCTCGACGCCGTAAAGCTTGAGTGTTTGTTCTGATTCTTGCGAGAAGTTAAATGCATCGGGTACGGCAGTTTGCATGCCGAATGCGGTATCCATCATGGAGTTCTGGGCACTCAAGCGAGTGTCGTGATTTCTGTCTGCGAGGTATAAGTTATTGATTGCCTTTAAAAGATTGATCTGTTCTTTTTGTTCGGCAGTTGTGATGCGGGGTTGAATGTTACGGATAGGTTCTCGGCCTGGGATGACGAGAGTTCCTTGACAGCGAGCAGGAAGAAAGTCGCTCGAATAGACTTGTGTGCCAGCGTAGGTTTGTTGTGGTGCGATGACCATGAAATTTGGCAAGTCTCGATTCTCCGTACCGAGTCCATGGGTCACCCATGAACCGATGCTAGGTCGAGAAAAAGAGAACGAACCCGTGTGCATTCCTAACGTGGCGTTGTAGTGATTGGAGTGAGAGGTGTGCATTGATCGAATCATTGCGATGTCATCAACACACTGCGCGACATAGGGAAACAACTGACTGACCTCGGTGCCGCTTTGGCCGTAGGGTTGAAACTCCCATTGTGGTTTTTTGAGAAAGATGCGTTCGTATCCAGGTCGATCTTTGATTTCGGGATGATCCGCTTTGATTTCTTTTCCGTGGTCGCGGGTTAACGCTGGTTTAGGATCAAAGGTGTCAACATGAGAAACGCCACCAGTCATGAAAAGAAAAATGACGCGTTTAGCTTTTGGCGCAAAGTGGGTTTGTCCAATCCCGTTCGAAGCGATTAAATTTTCCTTGTTGATGACGCTGGAAAGTATGGGGCTGCCGCAAATCGCGGATTGAAGGAAACTTCGTCGTTGAAGTCGCATGTTCAATGATCTGTGTTAAAGGTGATACAGTTGGCGATTTGTTTGGGTAACGCAGTCGTATGTTTTAATTGCGGATAAAAGGTGTCTCTCTGATGGTTCCGCAGAGATGCTTCTCTCTTGGGTCTTGCGCGTGTCTTGGCTTTCTGGCATTAATCGATGTAGAGGAATTCGTTGCTGGAAAGCAAGACTCGAGCAATTCCCACCCAGCCGGTTTCGAGTGATTCAGCGTGCGAACCAAGATGCTTACGATAAAGATCGAATTCTTCTTGGTGAACATCTCGAGTGAAGACCGTTTGATGCATGGCATTGAGTCTTTGTCGAGTGTCTTGAATGTTTGAAAATCTTGTTGAAAACAACTTCGCTTGTTCATGAAAGAAAGGGGCGTTCAAAAAGTAGAGTGACTGCGCAGGAACGATCGTTTGCTGGCGACGTGGCGTGCTGGTATTGGGGTCGGCACCGTCAAAGATAGCGAGGTAGGGATGTCTTTGCTGTCGAGGAACCATGAGAAATGCACTTCGGTGATTCGATGGGTAGACAGCCGTGAACGGGTTGTGCTGGGTGTAAGTCCATTCACGCTCAGGTGGAAAGGGATGAGAAGTAGCGGTGTTAAGATTGATTTCTCCTCCGGCGAATAAAAGGCTGTCACGAATTTCCTCTGCGGTGAGCCTTCGACGGGAAAAGCCAGATAGCCATCGATTGTTCGGATCCAACTGTTGTGAGGGACCGCTTTGTGAGCAACGCTGGTACGCTTGAGTTCCCAAGATCAGTCGGTGTAGCGATTTAATGCTAAAGCCAGAGCTAACAAGGTGGCTTGCAAGTTGATCTAAAAGAATTGGATGAGTGGGTGCCGCTCCTCTTGAACCAAAATTGTTGGCCGTTTCTACAAGTCCCTGACCGAAGTGCCATTGCCAAATTCTGTTTCCGATGACACGACTAAACAGTGGATTGGCAGCGATCCACTCAGCGAGTTCTTCTCGGCCGCTCTTGTCAGGGCGTTTGAGTACTTTTCCGCCAAAAATGTCTAGCCAGCGACGGTCAATTGCATCTTGGGGTTGTTCGGGGTCACCGCGGAGATGGAGTGCACTATTCTGGGGAGTTCCATCGACAACCCCGTAGGCAACCGGTATTACCGGATCAGGTGGACGCACAGGTTTTGGACGGAGATTCAGTTCGGAAAGCGTTGCAAATTCTCGACCCAACGCCGGTTCAGAAAAATGCTCGACTCGAAACGATACGCCATCCAAACCGGCAGGATGTGAATCCGTGATGGATCCAGAGATGGAGTATGAACCGTCTTCGGGGCAAATCCATCCGATTGCAACGTTTTGCTGCGGACCAGGGTGCAAGAATAAAGCGCGTCCCGGAAGATTGGTCCAGACCGCAACGCTATCTTTAGATTGATTAACGAGTGCCGAAGGTAATTCTGCGTTCGTAAAAGAAACAAGTGCTGGCACATTGGAGACGTTTTGGTTGGGATTTCTCAATAACTGGGGCGTTGAAGATCGATCGATTAGCAGCCAGTCGGCTTGCCGAATCCTGATGGTCGGTTGACCCTTGCTGAAGTGATCAATGAGTTCGTCGCTATGCCAAGATTGCTCAGCATGGAGATCCGATTGAATTTGCCAGACGATTTGAGTGGTGTCAGCACCGTGGTTTTCATTTGGCATGATGGTGATCGTCAGTAGTTCACCTTTTCTCATGCTGATAGGCTTCGAATTGCCTGAATCGTTACTTGGAATTGGTACTGTTTGCCCTTCATTTACTCGCTGCTCATTGATTACACGCGAAGACTGACTCATTAGATCAGCAATTGTTTCAGACTGAGCAGATTCAACCCCAAGAACTGATTCAAAGGCAGCGATTTCCATTCGGTGCTTTGCCTGGATTGTTTTGACTTGTTCCTCGCCTACCAGTGGAATGAGATCTTTAGGTTGCCCAAATGGTTCGCAGCCAGGGTAAGAAAATTTGCTGCTCGCGAAGATGCCGTAAAGAGCGTAGTAGTCTTCTTGCGTCACCGGGTCATATTTGTGGTCGTGACACCTGGCGCAACTAAGACTCAGACCCAAAAAAGACTTGCCAAGGTTGTCAATCACATCTTCGTAGGTCAGGTGCATATCTTTGTCGATGTCATGACCAAATCTTCTTGCAACAGCAAGGTATCCTGTCGCAATGATTCCCTCGCCATCCAACTCGGCTTGGAGATCATGACTCGGCAGCCGACCTGCTATCTGTTTCATTGCGAATTCGTCAAACGGCAGATCCTGATTCCACGCATCAAAAACCCAATTGCGATACCGCCAAGCATGAGGCAGCGGCCGATCCGTGTTCTCCCCTGCAGTGTCGGCATAGCGCACAACATCTAACCAATGCCTTCCCCAATGCACACCGTACTGAGGCGAATCAAGGAGTCGATCAACAACATGCGAGAACGCCTGCTCGGAGGAGTCATCGAGAAAGTCTTGAAGTTCATCTGGCGTGGGTGGAAGACCGGTTAGGTCATAGGTGACGCGTCGTAGCAGTGTGCGTTTATCGGCGATTGGCAAGTGGGGAAGATTATGTTCGTCGATCTGTGAATCGATTTGCTGATCAATCAGTTTGCTTGTTAGCGGTGAATTGATGGCAGCAAGCGGTTGAAACGACCACCATTTTTTGGCAGCGTCATGATCCATTCCACCAATCTTTGCAGTCACCCTTTCCGGTGCATGCGCTCCACGGCGAATCCACGTTTCAAGAACCGCGATTTGCGCGGGTGTAAGACGGTTGTTCTCCTCCTGAGGTGGCATTTCTAGCGACTGATAACGCACTGCCTCTAGGAGTAGACTGGAATCGGGGTCGAACGGGACAATTGCAGGACCACTGTCTCCACCTTTCAGCCAGTCACTAGGTGATTCAAGAGACAGTCCTCCGCCGGTTTTTTTCTCGGAGTGGCACTTGTAACAATGGTCAAAGAGAAGAGGTCGAACCTGCGATTCAAAGAAATCAAATTCATCGGCGCGAGTGGATGCGTTCCATCCGAAACCGCAAAGAACGATAATGAATCGAAAACCAATTCGATGGTTCCACTTCATGGGATTCGCCCGCCGAAATCTAAATGGGTTATGTGTTTGGAGTGCAGCTTTGTTCTTGGTCTCGTAATCCATGGTAACTGAAATCAACTCCGAGTTTGATGCGATTTCGTGACGCTTTGTGTTCAATCGGATCAGAAAATCGTCAGAATTAGACCAAGAAGTTTGCGTGGAGCAAAAAGGAATTTGATTTGCAACAATTTGAGCGTGATGAATCCGTGTCACCGTGACGGACTCTTTTCCGTCTTGGAATGAAGCTTATGCATCTGATTATTCCGCAACGGGTCCAGAATCGCATATCATTTCTAGTCCCAATGTATACGACAAGGTTTTCGAGTTCGCATTTCCCGATCGTTGCGTTTACGCTTTCGTTAAAGGTGATTTCGCGGGCAGAATTGAAATTCTTTGCGGGGATGTGAAGATCATTTGTACCGCGTCTCATTAACGACATGACAGACGGATCAAGAGCAATGCAACAACGACGCTTAAGTTGGTTAGTTAGTCTTTCGGTGCTATTCGGTTCGCTAAATCTATTAGCTCAAGAAAAGTTGCCCGACAAGAAAGAAAGCTCTCCCGCTTATGATCATGCTGTTCCAGAGCCTACTTGGCGATCGATCGCTTACGGTTCACATCCTCGGCAAATATTTGATCTTTGGTTGGCGAGATCAGAAAAGCCTACACCGCTCGTTTTCGTGATCCATGGCGGGGGCTGGTCAGGCGGTGAGAAAGAGCGAGTCAATCGATTTGCGGATGTGGAAAAATTACTCGCTGCGGGAATTTCGGTTGCTGCAATTAATTATCGATTGATGCGACATGCGAATGAGTTAGCGGTTATTCCTCCTGTGAAGGCACCTCTGGAGGATGCTGCAAGGGCGTTGCAGTTCCTACGCCACCGCGCGGGAGAATGGAAGATCGATACAAATCGAATCGGAGCCGCCGGTGGTTCCGCCGGTGCCTGCAGCAGTTTGTGGCTTGCGTTTCACAACGACTTCGCCAATCCTCAAAGCGAAGATCCTGTCGCTAGAGAGTCAACTCGTTTGGATTGTGCTGCAGTGATCGGGGCGCAAACAACTCTTGATCCATTGCAAATGAAAGAGTGGACACCGAATAGTCGATATGGAGGACATGCATTCGGCGCGAAAAACTTTAATGAGTTCTTGTCGCAACGGGATCAACTGATGCCATGGATCCAAGAGTACTCTCCGTACCATTTGGCATCGGCGGATGATCCGCCAGTGTACCTTTATTACTCTGCCGAGCCTGGTATCGGGCAACCTCAAAAAGATCCAACACACACTTCAAACTTTGGTGTGAAATTAAAAGAGCACTTGGATGAATTAAAAGTTCCTTGTGTTCTGGTTTATCCTGGCCATGGTAAAGATTATCCGGAAACCACGACGGAATATTTGATCAAGCGGCTTAACCGCTAGTGCCTGTTGTCATGGATCCTTATCAAGGATGATTAGCCTCATGCCAACCGTTTGGCGGTTTCTGATGGATGCTTTTAATTGAAAATGCGAGTAGGAAAGATGAAAAAATATTGGGTCGGCGTATCCATCTTTGATTGGTATTCACTTTGCTTTTTGGCCGTAACCGCAATGCTATCGAGTGTGACTGCCTTTGCGCAAACGCCTCCATACGATCAGTTTCCGGATGCAGAGCCACCCTATTACCGAGTCAGGTATGATGCATCGACCAACGAAGGGGAATTGGCATTTGGTGTGAATTACACCGTGTGGATTCCGGAGAACGCTGAGACGGTCCGTGGTGTGATTGTGCATCAGCATGGTTGTGGAGAAGGTTCTTGCAAGTCGGGTCTCTCTGGCGCATTCGATCTCCACTGGCAGGCTCTCGCAGAAAAGCATCGATGCGCATTGTTGTCACCTGCTTATGAGCAGCCGGCAGATGCTAATTGTCAGCTTTGGTGTGATCCTCGAAACGGGTCGAGTGCTTCGTTTAAGCAGGCACTGATTGATCTGGGAAAAATGAGTGAACATCCTGAATTGGCGACCGTTCCATGGGCATTATGGGGACATAGTGGCGGCGGACATTGGGCGGGGGGAATGGTGCTATTGCATCCAGAGCAAGTGGCAGCCGCTTGGTTGAGATCCGGTGTGCCTCTGTTTGAAGGGAATCCGGATCGACCTGAAATCAAGCCATATGATTTGCCAGATCAAGCCCTGCATGTTCCGATGATGTGTAATCCGGGTACTCAGGAGGGAGTCACGATTAAGGAGGGCCGGTTTGCACGGGTTTGGCCGGCGAATGAGGTGTTTTTCGAAAAGATTAGAGCACGCGGTGGATTGATCGGCGTTGCAGTTGATCCTTTGACAAGCCATGAGTGCGGTAATCAGCGTTATTTGGCAATACGCTGGATTGATCAATGTCTCGAATTGCGACTTCCCAAAGAGTCGGGTGGTTCTTTGCAACGCATCGATCAAGGGCAAGCGTGGCTGGCTGCAACGCCCGGTTTCCTCGCGAGACCAGCCGCTGAATACACCGACGATCCAAAGCTGTCGACATGGTTGCCGAGTGAAAAATTTGCCAAACTTTGGATGCAATATGTCAAAGACACGCAAGTGGAAGATTTAACCAATCCTCCGTCTCCTTACGCAATCAAAATCGCGTCCGGTGTGCTCACTTGGTCAGCCAAAGCTGATGTAGAGAGTGGAATTGAGAAGTTCCTTGTCTATCAAGGTGACGAGCTGATCGCTGAGGTCAAATCGGATTCAATCAATCGATTTGGTCGGCCGGTGTTTCAAGGTCTTCTTTATAGTGATACACCTACACTGCCGCTGAATTTGATGAGATACACTTTGCCGAACACCGAGAAGGATTTAGGATCTCGTTATCGCGTGGTTACGGTGAATACGGTGGGCCAGCATTCTGAGCCCTCGGTCGAAGTGGTTCGAGATCGTTCCCGCTGATTAAATTGATTCACTCGCACTAGCCCAACTCTGGGGAAGCGAAACGTTCCTATTGTTGATCAGTCGTCTCGCACGACATATCAACCACTCGATGCAGGAGTCGATCCAACTCGAGACCGAGCGACTGGCTGTTCGGACTGACACGGGTGTTCAGTAGACCGACAAAATTCTTGCCGTCGTGACGTCGAATCATTATGGCAGCTGTTCCCGGCAGTGAACCTGAATGCCAATGGTTCATCTTGCCATCGGCTAGGGAACGATTGCTCCATCCCAAAGAATAGTACACATCTTTGGGGTTTCCCTCCTCGTCATATCCCGCGATACCCGCGGGCCGCTGATACATTCGCGCAATACTTTCTGAACTTAGAATCGGGCAGTTGTTAGGGTCATCAAAGGCGGACGCGAATCTTACTAAATCTTCGGCAGATGCAATCCATCCCCCGTGTGAATCCATCGCCTCGAGATACCATCCGCCGTAGGGAGATGGGACTTGCTCGCCCCTACTGCCCTCAAAAATCGATTCAGCAGAATGAGGATGGTAATACCGAACTTCATTGGGGCTTCTTTCGGTAAATTTTGTCTTCCCTAATCGCATGGCCCGAATCCCCAGCGGCGCCAATACATTTTCTTGAACGTATTGCTCATAGGTTTGCGCGGTTACTTTTTCAATTAAACGTCCAAGCAAGCAGTAACCAAAGTTTGAGTAGGCATACCGTTGTCCCGGGTCAAAGTCTAGCGTCTGGGGCATCATGGCTTTGATAACATCGTTTGAGCCAACGGGTGATGGAATCCCGAGTTGTTCAGCAAAACGGACAGACTGGAACATCGGATCAAATGACTGATCACGATCCCATCCACCACGATGTTCAAGCAGATACTCGACCGTGATGTCACGCAATCGAGAGTCTTGGGATGAAGGGCTTGCTGTATCGAGCAAGCCTAGTTTCTCGTAGACGAAATCATCCAAGTGAATCATGTTTTTTTCGACCAGCTGCAAGATTGCGACGGCCGTGATCGGCTTGGAAATACTGGCGATTCGAAAAAGGCTAGTTGGCTGCACTGGTTTCTGTTCAGCCAAATCGGCATATCCATAACCTGCCGAATGAACCAGCTTTCCCGCTTCGGTAACGGCAATCGCAGCACCCGGGATTTGATGCTTTTCAAGAAATGCCAGCACCGTTGCGTTGGCCTCGACGAATCGCTCCGCATTCGCGGGCCTTGCGAGGTGGATTGATTTTGGTCTTTTTTTAACACCGGTATCTTTGAGGAATACACCGGATCGGTTTCCTTTATCTCGGCCATTTTGATAGGCAGTTTTTCCATTTACCAATACGTAATCGATGCCGTCGGTAGATGGGCTTGGACTTTTCAAGTCGGTAGGGTCGTCAAGTTGCGTTTCGTCAAAAACAATCACATCGGCAGCCTGGGCAGGTTTGAGTTCACCGCACTGATCTGCAACGAGTCGTTTTGATGCTTTCGGTATTTCTTGCTCAAGCGAGATTGCATGCTGCTCCCGAACTTTGGTTCGAATGACATCCGGAGACGATCCGTGAGACCTGAGATGGGAGGCAATTTGGTTACCGGGTGTTTGCCCCATCACGTTAATGAATCCCTGCGAGACGATCTTTCCCCGGTCATTGATTTCAGCTTTTCCAACCTCCTTTTGCAGGTTACCGATTTCGATAATGATTCGTTGGTCGATTGCAATATCGGCAATAAATCTTGGTTGTCCTGATCCATCGATGATGCTTCTATTTCGAATACCAGTTTCGTACTCTGCTGAGTGAACGGTTAACGCTGTCAGCATTGCGACTACAAATGTGGTTCGAGTCACGAAGAGCTGTCGCCGATCTGGTCGATTCATATGCGTCTTACGGTTAAAACACGATGGAGAGATTTACTGTCGTTTAAACGATTTAGCAGGTCTATTTATGGTACAGGTTCTATTGGGAAGAAGGTGTTTGGATAACCTTTTGGCAACGGATTCTTGGCAGGCTTTAAGATGAATCATCAGATGGAAGAGCAGTTACCTTGGAGCGTTACCGAGACGCCAGGTTTTCTTTCGCTTAAACACCAACACGTGTGGCTCGGTGTTTTTGGTATTCCCTTCGCATTGATTAGCGCATCTCTGGGGGTTGCAATTTGGTTTATACCGGGTGTGTCGGCTGCACGAGAATGGCCGATTCTCGCAGGAGGTTCGGTCATTGCGTTGGGTTTTGTGGTGATGGGATTACATATCACTTTCAATCGTGAGGAGTTTATCGCAGATCGACTCAAAGAAGAGCTTTTACACATCCGTGGATTTCAGCCCTTCCAGCGTGTTAGGCGATACCCGCTCTCTCAGGTGCAGCGTGTTCAATGTGTTCTGTCCAAACGATCAACAACTATGGAAGAGTATGAATTGAACTTAAGCGGTAGGGATTTCAAAAAAACGATTGCGTTCTCTGTCGAGAAAGATATTGTGCTTTGGGAAGGTCTTCGTTGGAGTTCTTTTTTAGATTTACCATTCGATGACGACATCATTTGATTTGCAAAATCAGCTGACTCATTCCGAAGAGCGAAATCTGCAGGCAGTGATAGCCAGCCAATCAGTGTGATCGAATATCAACCTTTGCCTAACAGATTCGGCGATGTTCTGAATCGCTCAAGGGTTCTCCGCAAAACGTGGGTTAGCCAAAGGTACCCGTGCGCTGGATCTTTTTTTGCACCTGTAAAGCGACTCACTGACCCCAATAGACAGTCAATTTATGTACAGCGGTTAATCGGTATCAAAGAGAAGCACCCGCGAGAGGATTCGAACCTCCGACACCCGCTTTAGGAAAGCGGTGCTCTATCCCCTGAGCTACACGGGCTGGTGGGCTTTGGAACACAACAGCGATCTGCTGTTTGGTACTCTTCGGCCTCGGTTTGTGGGTACTCTTTTGGCCTCGGTCGAAAATAGAGTAACGCCTTTGCATCAACTCGGCTAGTTACCCTAGGAGGGTTAGTCGCCAGCCGATGGATCAGTCCAAGGGCAATCACTTTGCAAGAGTGCAACTTTTGTTTTTACAACGATTATTCAAGTTGTTTTTTAATCGAACTGGCGACAAAGGCTGCAAGCTTTTTACTGTTTTCTGGCGCGTAGTGAACGTTTGCTTCGCGAGTCGGAACGTTTTTGGACGCGTAGTCGAATAGTCCATTGGTGTTGATGTCGTGAGATGCCATCACTCTCTTGGCAATCTCGTTGTACTTCTTGCTGTCTCCCACCACTCGGCCTGCCGCACCCTCAGGAACAGGGGTCGTCTCGCACCAGATGATTTTTGCACCGGTTTTCTTTAATCGTTCGGCCAAGGCGTCGAGGTTCTTGGCGTATTGATCTGGTGGAATTTGTTGGTGGCTTGATTCTGAGTTTGGATCAGCAAGGTTTTGCCCCTGTGGTCCCATGTACTTGAGGTCGTGCAAACCGTGATTGATCTGAATGAGGGACCAATGACGATCGCCCAACCAAGAGTCGAGATTCGCAAGTCCGGTGCTCGAAGGTCCGCAGTTTGTTTGGGGGCGATAGACGTTGGCAACCCCACTGAGTTCCTTGCGGAGCGGAACCATATAGCCGATCGAGATCGAATCACCGATGATCAAGACATTTGGAAGATTGGGATCGGGTTTTTCGGGATTTTGAAAAGCTGGATTCACCTTTCGGTTGTTAGCTGTATTTCGAGTCGTCGCAGTTCGGTTATTCTCTTGCGAATTTGTTTTCTTTGTTGCGGTAGTTGGCTTTTCAGATACCGCTTTTGTCTGTTGAGCATGCAAGGTGTTTGCATGGAGTAGAGCGAGAGTTACCAATGATGTCATCAAGGCGTGTTGCATGTTTTTTCCTTCGATCGATGTTTTTGGGAAATGGTCAACGACGAAAGGGGCTTCCTTGGGTAGGACAGCCGCCAATCTTCTAGTCAAAGTGGGGTGAGCGGCAGGATCACAACTGTTTTCCCTCCACTAACTCGCCGTTTTATTGGATGCTTTGAGATAGTGGGAGATCAGCAAGAAATTATTCCATGGCGATTTTATTCGTTTTTGAAACCCAGGTTTTCTCGTCGTGCACGGGCTAAACAATCATTTCAACATTGTTTGAATTATGGCGTCAGAATGATAACAGACAGGTGACGATGACGAAGAATGATTCATTTCGGTGGTGCGACATTTAAAAATCGGGACTCCACAGGTGAGTCGTTGCGTGGGTTGCTCGTGTTCCGCAGTTTTTGTCTCTACAATCGAGAAAACTTGCACCGCAGACACAATCTTAGTCTGCCCTGAACTAGAGAGCTTTGTTTTATGAGCCAGAGTCGTTCGGTCTATCGCATTATCGATGCGTCATTGAATCGTTGTGCTGAAGGTCTAAGGACGCTGGAGGAAGCGGGCCGATTTATGCTTGATGATGCCGTGTTGTCGTCTGGCTTTAAATCGATGCGACATGAGTTGGCGAGCATTGCAGCTTTGATTCCAAGGAATTCATTGCTCGAATCTCGAGATACTAGTTCTGATGTTGGTACTGCAATTGAAGCGGAAGCGGAGTACTTGAGAAGTGATGTTGGTTCCGTTGTCGCTGCAGCATCTTCGCGAGTCCAGCAGTCGGTGCGTGTACTCGAGGAATATGGAAAAGTAATCGATCCTACAGCATCAAAAAGATTCGAACAAATCAGGTACCGGCTCTACAGTGCTTGTGCGGAGCTGGAGTTATCCCTTGGTGTGAATCATCGAAAACATCGCCTGCAGGATGCGTTTCTTTATGTCCTATGCGATGCTGGGGAGAGCGATACCGAATTTGAGCGAAAAATGAGTGAGCTAGCTAAGAGCTCCATTGATGTGGTTCAGTTGCGGGATCAAGCTGTCTCGGATCGTTTACTCCTTCATCGAGCACAAGTTGCAGTTAAGATCCTGCGGAAGGCGGGCAAGTTGTTCATCGTGAATGATCGACCTGACATTGCCGTTGCTGCGGACGCGGATGGTGTTCACGTTGGCCAAGCGGAGATACCAGTCCCAGAAGCTCGAATGATTGTCGGAAGAGATCGGTTGGTGGGTGTTTCTACTCATCAGATTTCTGAAGCCAAGCGGGCGGTGCAGGAGGGCGCTGATTACCTCGGTTGCGGTCCGGTGTTTCCAAGTAAAACCAAGAAATTTGAGCAGTTTGTTGGCGTAACTTATTTGGATGAGGTGGCTTCATTGATCACGATTCCGTGTTTTGCAATTGGCGGGATTGATCTGTCAAATTTACAGCAGGTATTGGAAACGGGATTCCACCGCATCGCAGTGTCCGGCGCTATCAATCATGCGTCGGATCCAACAAGTGTGGCGGATCAGTTGAGAGATCGGCTCGTCGCGCGCCTCACTTAGCACTGGGTATTTTGGCTTCAAGCGTAGCGCAGACTTGATCCGAATGAATTCAATTTCGTCATACCATGCATCGAGGGTCTTAGTGATCAATCGTTAAATGGTTAGCGAGTATTGGTTGGTTTTTAAATGGCCGAGAGATTTTAGGTATCCAAATGTGGCGGTGCGTAACACTTGCTGCGTTGGGTGACGTCTTTCCTGCTCAGAGACCCGTGAACTGTTAAACCAAAGTAGACATCGATTTCCTGTAATTTTTGACGAGGGTTTCCAGAGTGTTTGAGGTGGAGCAAAAGTACCAAGTTGAGAAACGGTTAGCAGTAGAAGAGCGGTTGCTAGCTTTCAACGCGAAAATCATCGGACAAGAGGTACACGAGGACGTTTACTATTCCCACCCATCGAGGGATTTTCGCGAATCGGGTGAAGCATTGCGGATTCGAAAGGTCAACGGTGTTCCGATGGTGACCTACAAGGGGCCTCGAATGCCAAGCAAGATCAAGGTTCGTAAAGAATTGGAGTGGCGTCTTGATCCGGGTGATGCAAGGGGTAGCCAGATGGCCGAGCTGCTTGAATCGTTGGGTTTTGGGAAAGTTGCCGCTGTCTGCAAGATACGTGACGTGTACCGAATCCCCAATAGTGAGATCACGGTGGTGCTCGACCAAGTGGATGGACTTGGTTGTTTTGCCGAAATCGAGCGAATTGCAGCAGATGAAGCCCAAATTGAATTGGCAAAACAAGCGATTGAGGAGCTAGAAAGTCGGCTGGGTTTGGAAAAAAAAGAAAGCCGGAGCTACTTGGGGATGATTTTGGAGTTGCCAAACCGTTAAACTACCGTGGCGCTAGTGGCTGGATGATTGTTCCGGCTTATGTTTCTTGTTCCGTCGACTCGTAGAGGTGTAACAGGAACGATGCGAACCAAATAGGCGCGTTGTACAACTTACTCCCATGGGGATTTTTTTGATGATTCGAAAAGCAGTTAGCGGCTTGGCCGTTCTTTTGATTGCTGCGGCAACCGTTGTTGCAGCTGAAGTTAATCTAGAAGGTGTAAAGTGTGTTGTGGCTCCGAAAGCTGCAAACGCTTCAAAAGCTGTCGATTATAAAGGCGGCAAAGTCTACATGTGCTGTGGTGGTTGCGTCGGCAAGTTCACCGAGAACACTGCAAAATTTGCTGAGAAAGCAAATCATCAACTCGTTGCAACCAAGCAGTTCGCACAGAAAGCGTGCCCATTCAGCGGTGGCGATTTGAATGAAAGCACTGCAGTTGAATTTGCAGGAACCAAAGTTGCATTCTGCTGCAACAACTGCAAAGGAAAATTCACCGGCGCAGAAGATGACGCTGCAAAATTGAAGTTGGTTTTCAACGATAAAGCTTTCAAGAAAGCTTTTGCAAAGAAGTAGTTCTTTTGAATTGGTAATCAATCTGCCGATTTAGTGACAGATCAAATAAAAACCGGCGATTGCTCTCTCTGGGCAATGGCCGGTTTTTTTATTCGCTGCCCCAGGCCTCTGAAACTCGTGTTCCGCAGTTGGTTTTCCAGCTCAAGTGCGGTGGGCTTTGAACTCAGCGGCAAAGCGTTTGAATTGCGTTCAATGATGACTCGCTGTGACGTTTACTTTGGGGAGTTTCGCTTATTGGTTGTGTTTTGTGTTCGATAGCAGGTTGTATTGCAAGAAAAGCGGCAATGGTGCTATCTCCCGACAATGAGTGTGACATAATAGCGGTTCGGCAGAAATTCGAGTTCAATCGCTTGTCCAGTCGACTCACGGTGACCCTTAGTCGCTTGCCGATGACGCCTGCTTGTCGAACTCCTTCGTTTTAAAAATCTGAGTGATCTGATACATGTACCTTAGCCTTGCCCGCCGACTGATCACCGAAACTGATAAGCGTCTACTTTTCAAGGCTGCATGGACCTTGGGAGCACGAGGACTTTGGAGTGTTCATCAGCACAAGCGACGATTAAAGCGAGGTGAGTTTTTTCCTCCATTTCTCTACCTATCGGTAATCAATAGCTGCAATTTACGTTGTCAGGGATGTTGGGTGGACGTGGGAGCCAAGCAGCATCGAATCGAGGTGGATGCGGCTAACAAAACGATCGCTCAGGCAAAGGCGATGGGAAATAGTTTCTTTGGCATCCTCGGCGGTGAGCCGTTCATGCACAAAGATCTCTTAAAGATCTTTGAGGCGAATCGAGATGTCTATTTTCAAGTCTTCACCAATGGCCATTTCATCACGGACGAAGTGGCTGCTCGACTTCGTGAGTTGGGTAACGTGACCCCGTTGATTAGCGTTGAAGGGACAGAGATTATCAGTGACACGCGGCGAGGTCGTGACGGCGTTCTCAGTCAGACGATGAAAGGGTTAGAGACAGCGTTGCGACACAAGCTATTGGTCGGAGTCTGTACGAGTGTTTGCAAATCAAATCTTGATGACTTGGTGCAGGACGCCTGGGTTGATCGGCTGATTGAGATGGGAGTGATGTATTGTTGGTATCACATCTACAGGCCGGTGGGGCCTGAGCCCAACCCGCAGTTGGCACTCGATAGCGAACAGCAGAGAAGGGTTCGGCAATTTGTTGTCGATACGAGGGCGACGAAACCCATCATTGTCATTGACGCCTACCACGATGATGCTGGCAACGCTCTTTGTCCGGCCGCGACCGGATTTACGCACCATGTGGGGCCTTGGGGTGACTTAGAGCCTTGTCCAGTGATACAGTTGGCAAAGGAATCGATCCACGATGATCGACCGCTTGCGGAGACCTTTAATCAATCCGATTTCTTGAGGGATTTTCGTGAGCTGACTGCGCAAAATACGCGTGGGTGCGTGATCATGGAGCGACCCGATTTGCTGGTGGAACTGGCAGACAAGCATGGGGCTAGGGATACGACAGCGCGAGGTGGGGTGATCGAAGAACTGCGGAAGGTCACGCCACGAAGAAGTCAGTATCAACCGGGTGACGAGATTCCCGAGCGAAGCTTGGTGTACCGCTGGGCGAAACGCTACGCTTTCAATGATTTTGGTACCTACGGAAGACACTTTGACACATCCAACTATCGTGATCCCGATCGCGACGCGGTCGGCTCCATGGATCGTGTGACCGACGGTTTGTCCAGCAAGAGCTTGCCAGTGGTGACGCGCGAGTCATCAAGTTGAGTCATCTCAGGCAGGACGCCGAAATCGCTTGCGGATGAAGTTCTAAGGTCTAGCGAAATCAAGATCTTTTTTGCGATTTGTGCTTAAATCGTGTGGAACCAAAAGCTTGGTTTGTGAACGTTTACGGTCAGGGTAATCGTTAACGTTTGCGGGTTTTTTCTCATGGAAGATAAAAACTGAAAAAGCTACAGTTTGCGTCTTGCGCTCGATGAAAATTCAATCTCGGTAGTTATGATTGTCTACCGAAGTCATCGCCGATTTACCCCATTGGGTTTGGTGATGATGCATTGGATCGGGGACAAACATGTGGCATACCAGTCGCGGTGATCGCACACTATTTGGTGACGAGGCGGCGCTGATTTGTCGAGCTATCGATGAGATGGTGTCGGCACTGGTCATGCATGTCCATGATGATTTTGAAGAATCTGCCTCGGACTGTGATTCGGGCATCGCGATTTTTGATTCTTGCACTCCCTCTCAGAGAATCGCGTTGCTTCATCAGGTTGCTTCTTTTTTGATCAATGAAACGAAACACGCCCTACCGCTGAATGCTTTAGTCGACGCGACCGTAGCCGCTATTTTTGCAGAGATTCGAGATCAGGTAGCCATCGAAATCGGTTTCGGAGTGCAGAGGAATCAATCAGCTGCTGATGAAGTTGACTCAGTTTCCTCGGTCGGGCTTTCTTGGCGAGAAATGGTACTGGCAGTTCACCTTGATTGTTTTGATCAGAAGCATGAACTGGAGGAGTTCGACGCAGATGGATGGGTTCCCGATGTCGATTGCGACCAATTGCCGCTATGGGAAGTTTTGATCCATGATCTTTCGGAATTGATATTATGGGATCGAGATTTTGAGATGGCGGAAAGTTTCTTGGATCTAGATCCATCGGTTTCGGGGCATCGACGACGGTTGCTTGGGATTGATGAGCATTACTTTATCGTTGTCCCGAATGATCCAGATTCTGCAACTGTGTTTGAAATGGTTCAGCAAACACGGCAATTGGTTAAATCAAAGCCTCGCTAGTCTTTGCGATTTTTGTAGCACGTATCGTCGAATTGAGATCGATTTGCAATTTTAAAACATCTTTCTAAAGCTTTGGTTCTTGCCGACTTGATCGATGAATTCAACAGCGATGATTTCAAGAAGGGTGAACCGATTTTTCTTGGGGTTCGGCTGGATGTTCATCAGTGATTTCGTGGGGAAATCCAGGGTGTGCGTTACCCAATCGAATTCTCTGCACTTACTTTTCTTTTGCTGGTCCTAGAATGAAATCGCATCGAAATTCCGCGGTAATTTTGGTATTGGGGTATAAACGTTCTTTCGATTAGGTGTTGCAACTTTACGGAACGTCAATTGAAAGTGCTCCTTATCTTTCCTGAATTACCATTTCAAGAATGAGTTTGAACATGAAGGCATTTGAGGCGACCACGCGATACTTTGGTGTCGCTGCAGATCAGTTGGAGATCGATGCTGATATTCGAGAAGCTTTGTTGATGCCAAATAGAGAGATGCAGGTTCAGGTAACGATAGAACGCGACAATGGGAAGTTAGAAAACTTTATCGGCTTCCGCGTTCAACACGATGATTATCGTGGGCCGATGAAGGGTGGCTTGCGTTATCATCCCAATGTGGACTTGGATGAAGTTCGGGCGTTGGCAAGCCTGATGACTTGGAAAACAGCAGTCGTTAATCTTCCCTTTGGTGGGGCCAAGGGTGGCATTGGTGTCGATCCCCGAACGTTGTCAGCACGGGAAATCGAGCGACTGACTCGGGCCTTTGTTGACCAGATTCATGAGATTGTTGGTCCCGACAAGGATATACCGGGGCCGGATATGGGGACGGACCATCGGGTCATGGCTTGGTTTCGCAACCAGTGGGAAAAGTACCACGGTTTCAATCCGTCGGTGATTACCGGCAAGCCGGTTGAGGAGTATGGCGCAAAGGGTCGAGAGGAAGCTACCGGTCGCGGAGTCGGTTTATTGACCCATAAATTATTGAAACGTCTCGGAACCAAGCCAAGCGAAGCCAATGTTGCAATCCAAGGCTTTGGTAATGTAGGAGCCCATGCCGCGAAGTTCTTGGATGAGTCGCAATTTCCGATCGTTGCGGTGAGCGACATCACAGGGACTTATTATCGGCCGGCTGGCTTGAACATTCGGGCGATTTTGAAACACAAGCTTGAGCATCCCCAAGGATTGCTGGAGGGGTTTGAGGATTGTGAGAAATTACCTGCAGACGCTCTACTTGGTTTGAGCGATGTTCAGGTCCTGATTCCGGCGGCAGTAGGTGGCGTGATCCATGAGGAGAATGTGGATCAGATCAAGGCCAAGGTAATTGTTGAAGGTGCAAACGCTCCGGTTTATCCAATTGCAGACCAGATCCTGAGCGACAGAGGAGTGATCATCTTGCCCGATATCTTGGCAAATGCTGGTGGGGTGACGGTCAGCTACTTTGAGTGGGTGCAGAATCGTCAGCACTATCGCTGGACGTTGGATCGTGTTCGTCAGGAACTGGAGCACACGATGAGCGAAGCATTCGAAAATGTTTGGCAGACTGCCAACCAGCATGGAGTTTCTTTGCGAACCGCCGCTTACATGATTGGGATACGCAGAGTGCAAAGGGCCGGGGAATTAGCTGGTTTTGCGTGAGAATCGGGTTTAGGATCTCGCCTGATTTGCATTTTTCAACAGGTGGCTTGTGTTCCTCTGTTGTGAAACGTTCTGATCCTGAATCTGTGGACGCTCGTTGCACTCGATGATTGTTGAGAAGAGTTCTGCCAATGGTGTTTTCCGTCTTAGAATACCACGGGTGGCAAAGAGAACAGTCCAAGTTGATCGGTCGGGCAGTATCGATCTCGGCTTGTTCCCGGGTTCTTTTGGAGTCTCTTACAGGATCTTGAGCCGCTGGGCTCGACGAAATCCTGCTCAAAGTGATAAATTACGCGGCTCGCTTGGATCTTGAATCTACCCAATCTACCGTTTTATTCGTTTTCTCCGTCGCCTTTCAACTGTTTGTAGCACCCGTGATCCTGATTCTTAAGAGTAACGCTACTGAGGAGCAAATCGAGCACGTCTTGGCACGGGTCGAAGAAATGGGTCTCCAACACCATCTCAGTCGGGGAACGCACCGCACCATTGTCGGAATTATCGGTGATGAGGAGCAGTTGCGAGAGGACTCGTTACTTGCCATTCCTGGAGTTGCCAGCGTGGTTCCGGTTCTTCCCGCCTATAAACTTGCGTCCCGAGATGCCCACCCCGAGCCGAGTGTGATCGATGTCTCGGGTGTAAAGGTTGGCGGCGGACAACTCGGGATGATCGCCGGTCCGTGCAGCGTCGAAGATCGCGATCGAATGTTCCGAATCGCGGAAGCGGTCCGCAAGTCTGGGGCTAATATCTTTCGTGGCGGTGCCTACAAGCCGCGAACCAGTCCCTACGCTTATCAGGGCATGGGCGAGGAAGGTTTAAAGCTTCTGCGAGAGGTCGGTGATGAATTCCACATGCCGGTTGTCACAGAAGTTACCGATCCTCGTTTGGTCGAGACGGTGGCTGAGTACGCGGATATGTTGCAGGTTGGTGCTCGCAATATGCAGAACTTCGTGTTGCTCACCGAGGTTGGCAAATCACAGCGACCGGTTTTACTCAAACGCGGCATGAGTGCCACAGCGAATGACCTGCTGATGTGCGCTGAGTACATTTTATCGCAAGGCAATCCGAACGTTATTTTGTGTGAGCGTGGAATCAAGGGTTTTGATCCTGCGACGCGAAATGTATTCGACGTTGCTGCGGTCCCACTTCTGCACACGCTTACTCACCTGCCTGTGATTGTCGATCCCTCTCATGCTACGGGTCGACCGGATCTTATCCCAGCGTGCTCAATGGCCGGTTTGGCCGCGGGAGCCGATGGGGTTCACATCGAGGTTCATGATTGTCCTGAAGTAGCAAAAAGCGATGGCCCTCAAGCGTTGCTGCCTGAACAATATGATGAGCTGGTCGTTCAGATGCGTCGACTGGCGGAGATTCTTGGAAAAAGTATTTCACCCCTACAGGAGAAGAAGTTTTGAGCCGTCGTCGAATCATTGCCGGAAACTGGAAAATGAACTTGCGTCTGTCCTCGGCAACCGCCTTGGCATCAGGTGTAGCCGAAGCGGTAGGGGAAAATCCAACTGTTGATGTCGTGCTCTGTCCGCCAGCAACCTATCTTGGCGCTGTGGGGGAAGTCGTCGCAGGGACTCCCGTTGGTCTAGGTGCCCAAAATCTTTATGCCGCCGAGGATGGTGCATACACGGGTGAAGTGAATGCGGGCATGTTGACGGACGTTGGTTGCGGCTATGTCATCTTAGGCCACAGCGAGCGACGCGCCTTGTTGGGCGAGACAGACGAACAAATTAGTGGCAAGCTGCATGCGGCACTCGCGGGCAATTTGACCCCGATCGTTTGTGTTGGTGAAACACTGGAAGATCGTGAAGCGGGACGGACCGAGCAGGTTGTCGAAACGCAAGTGAGAGGATCACTTGCTGGGCTTGATGAGGTTCGGGCAGCATCCATCGTTTTGGCATACGAGCCAGTTTGGGCGATCGGAACGGGGAAAACTGCCTCGCCAGAGCAAGCCGAAGAAGTTCACGCCTTCATTCGCCAATTACTCGGAAAGATCTTCTCCGTCGAAGTTGCCGAGCAAATTCGAATTCAATACGGCGGTAGTGTAAAACCCAGCAATGCCACAGAATTGCTGGGTCAACCCAATATTGACGGAGCGCTTGTTGGAGGCGCAAGTCTGAAAGTCGAAGATTTTGCCGGTATCATTAACGCCGGCTAGTCGCGATGCGTGCCTCTCAATCCTTCCACCTATCTTGAAGTATTCGATAATGATCATGTTACCTTTGGCATCGTTGTCAGGCGTTCTATTAGGTTGGCTCATGGCCTTCCTGTCTCTGTTTCTGATCATGTTGATCTTGATTCAGCGTGGTAAAGGCGGTGGCCTAACCGGTGCCTTGGGAGGTCCTGGCGGACAGAGTGCTTTTGGTAGTAAGGCAGGTGATACGTTCACGGCGATTACGATCGTGGTGGCTTCGCTATGGGGTCTGACCTGTGTGATCACCATGCTGGTTTTGGGCGATGGTGGAGGTTCCGCAAGTGTCAGCCAGCCAGAGACTGTGCAGGCTGCGCCTGCTGATGATTCAAGTGAAGGCTTGGTGGTTACCCCGACCGATACGGAAGAATCAGGCGACGAGAGCGGAGTGGCTGAGGCAACTGAGTCTGACTCACAAGACAGTGACGCATCGGCAACCCCATCAGCGGATATCCCCGCCAATTCGGAAGACAGTTCCGGTGAAGGTGAAGCGGAGCAGACTGCACCTGCCGATGATCAGCCCGAACAAGAGACGCAGGAAACCGCCGCCGAATAGGGGGATTGCCTCCGTTCCACGGGTTCCAATGCAAGTTCTAAGTCCCGAGGTAATCCATAGGTTATTGCAGTTTGGGTTGCACCGACGCTTTCAACCTTCTGTGACGCTCCTACTCATCAAGAGAGAGAAGAGAGAGTTGTACCTGCAAAAACCTGTTTTGGGTTGAACTCGAATAGGTCTGAATAGGTCGTAGAGCGGAAATCGCAATTTTAGTTCTGCGGCAGTGGTCGTTTGAGCCAAAATGTTTGTATCTTTTCTAGCCCATTGGTTTTTTGACGGAGTGCTGCTTTCTCTGTCAGCGGACTTCGGTTTTTTATTACTAATCGCAATCCCTAGGAGATTACCGAATGACGCAACAAAAGGGCTCGTTAGTTCGAAGTATGACCGGACAGGGCCATTCAAGTGCGTTGAGTGAATTCGGGAGTGTTCAGGTTGAAATCCGAACGGTAAACAGTCGAGGGTTTAAGTGCGTTCCGCGGTTAAGTGAATCTCTCGTAAAATTCGAAAGCAAGATCGAGGCACTCGTTCGAAATCGCGTGCATCGGGGTACGATACATCTCCATGTCGCCTTTCGGTATTCGGATGCCGAAGAGATTCCAGCGATCAATTCACTGGCGATGAACTCGTACCTAGATGCGATCCGAAAGTTGCGGGAACGCAATGAGGATCTAGCCGTGCAGGTGGACCTCGCTTCACTGCTGAATCTGCCGGGTGTGCTGAGTGTTTCAAAAGTCAATCGCAGCGATGACCAGCAGAATTGGAGTTTCATCGAGCAGGCAATTATTGATTCGATTGATAACCTCGATTCTATGAGGATTGCCGAGGGGCAGCGAATGTCCTTAAGCCTAATGCAAGATTGCGACCAGATTACTGAGCGACTGAAGTTGATTCAAACGACGTCACCGCGTTCAGTGGATGTGTACCGCCAGAGATTGCAGAGCAAAATAGAGCGAGCATTGCAGGATCACGGCTTGCAGGTTCCGACTGTCGACCTGCTTCGGGAGGTGCAGATTTACGCTGATCGAGTCGATATTCACGAAGAAATTGTCAGACTTGGAAGTCATTTGAAAATGTTTTCGGCGATCGTCCGCGGTGACGAGGAATCAAGTCAGCCTATGGGTCGAAAGTTAGATTTCGTTCTGCAAGAGATGTTTCGCGAGACCAATACGATTGGGAGCAAGGCGTCTGACGCTGAAATATCCTCACATGTTGTTGAAATCAAGTGTGCGATCGAGCGGATGCGAGAACTGGTTCAAAACCTCGAGTGAGCGTTAAAGTACCCAAATTAACCCTCGGAAGTGTCTGCTAATCCCGAATTCAGCAGAGTTGATCGCTCACGGAGGAGGAGATTTCAGGTCGGATTTACTGCAGGTTTTACAGAAAGTTGGATGTTTGGGGATGAATGGGCTTCGTAAAGGCCGTTTGGTGATTATTTCTGGGCCCAGTGGTGCCGGAAAGTCAACGGTTGTGCGGCAGTTATTGGATCGTTGTCATTTGCCATTAAAACTAAGTGTTTCCGCCACAACTCGCCCGGCACGGGCTGGAGAGATTGACGGAGTCCATTATCATTTCCTAGATGGCGCACGGTTCAATCAGCTCCGAGATGCGGGCGATTTCTTGGAGTGCAAAGAGGTTTTTGGATTAGGCTATTGGTACGGGACGCTTCGAGAGCAGGTTGCCACTGGTCTGAATGAGGGGTCTTGGGTTATTTTGGAGATAGATGTCCAAGGAGCCATGGCGGTGTTGGACGAGGGTGAATTCGATCCGATCACGTTATTTGTTCACACGGGTGGATTAGAGTCCTTGGAGTCGAGGCTGCGGGGAAGAGAAACAGAGGATGAAGAGGTGATTTCTAGACGGCTTAGCATTGCAGCCGAGGAGATCGAATTCATGCATCGATATCAGTATCAGATTATTAATGACTCGGTCGACCGTGCGGTCGATGAGATTTGTCAACGATTGAGCGAACACAGGGAGCATTGAATATGCTGGAAGAACTAAAAGAAGAAGAGATTGTTAACAAGGTTGGCGGTCGATTCAAACTAAGCACATTGATTCAGAAGCGACTTGTTCAGCTTAACCAAGGCAGCCGAGCTCTGGTGAATGTGGATACCCACGACAAGATGACGATTGTTCTTCAGGAAATTATGCAGGACAAAATCGTTCTGAATATGGACAATGAAGTTGAGAAGGTGATGGACCTTGATGCGACCATCGCAGCGGCAGAAGGTCCAGAAATCGAAGCAGCGGATCTATGAGCCGATCACCCGCTACCGTTTTGTTGGCAGTGGGTGGAGGTATTGCGGCCTATAAATCGGCTGTCATTTGCAGCCGTCTGGTGCAACAGCAGTACGAGGTTCGAGTCGTCATGACGAGGTCAGCGGAGCAGTTTGTGGGTTCCGCAACCTTCGCTGCTTTATCCGGACAGCCGGTTGGGACAGAATCTGCGCCGACCGATCGGTATCCCACCGGAGCCCACATTGAGCTGGCAAAAGACTTGGATCTGATGGTTGTTGCCCCCGCAACGGCCAATCTCATCGGAAAGTTTGCCAATGGAATTGCAGATGATCTTGCAAGTACCATTTATCTGCAACGATCCTGCCCTGTACTGTTGGCCCCCGCGATGAGTGCCTCGATGTGGAGCAAATCTGCGGTTCAAAGAAACTGTAAGCAGTTAGAAGAAGATGGTTGTGATTTTGTTGGTCCAGAAGAAGGTTGGCTCAGCTGTCGGGCAACGGGTGCGGGCCGGATGAGTGAGCCGGACAGCATTGTTGAGCGGGTCTTCGCCTTGCTGCGTTGATTGTCGTTTCAGACGCATTCTTGGATGATCTAACAGTCTTTGGGATCGTGGTAGTTGCTTTCGAGAATTTAATTCTCGATTCTTTTAGGATCATTGGACGATCCGTATGCTTCAGTCTGTGCCGCATTCTCAATTACTGGTAAACAGTAGCTAATGAAAAGCGGCGTTCCTCGGTGCAATCAGCTAAACGATTGAGCTGGTTTCAATATTCCACGGGTTCCATTGTGCAACTCAAGGCGTGCGATTCGTTTCACGCTCTGTTGCAACAGCAATAGAACTCTGCCCACGATCACCAAGCTGATTTCCCTGACGCTTTGGTTGATTGCAGGAGTAGAGAATTGCACGAGATCCGGCCCTCTCACAAATCCAATTCTTATCGTTTTTTCTTAGCGCTGAGTGGAACGATTCATGCCGGTCTATGTTTTTGGTCACCGAAATCCGGATACCGATGCAATCTGTAGTGCCCTTGCCTACGCTGACTTCCTTCGTCAAACCAGCCGACCGGATGCGATCGCAGCGTGTTGCGGGACACCCAATGAACGAACAGAATTTGTTCTGAGGAAAGCAGGACTCGCATCTCCAAAGATCATGATGGACATTCGTCCCGAGTTGGAGGACGTTTGCAATCTTGATCCAATCACGGCGCAGAAAGGTGATGTGTTTTTCGAGGTTTATCAACGCATGCTAGATAATGGTGTGCGAGCGATTCCGGTCTTGGATCATGAGCGTCGCGTGATTGGTATCGTAACGCTGCTGGATCTTCTTCAGCTGATGTTACGGGGTGGTGTGGATCCTGTTAAGTCACGTGAAGTTCGTACAACGCTCGACAAAGTCGTGGATGTGATTGGCGGAACCTATCAGCACTCGGTTGATACCGGACGGGTGGATGATCTTGTTCTCACCGTGGGGGCCATGAGTGCGAATGGATTCATTTCACGAGTTCGCGCGTTTCCTGCCGAAAGATTACTGGTCGTCAGCGGAGACCGTCCGACCATACAGCTACCTGCGGTTGAAACAGGTGTGCGCGCGTTAGTTGTCACTGGAGGGTATCAGCTATCTGGCGGTTTGCTGCAGTTGGCAGAAGCTCGTGGAGTCACCGTCATTAATAGTCCGTACGACACAGCGACAACCACGATGCGGATTAAGGCAGCACATCTTATTGATTCGGTGATCAATCCAGATTTCATGAAGTTGCCGGCTCGAATGCCTGTGGCGGGCGCGAGGCAGCAGGTGTATCGCTCTCCACAGATGGTCTTCCCGGTTGTGGACGGAGATCGACTTGTCGGAGTGATTAGTAAGAGTGATCTCGTTCATCCACCAAAACCTCAATTGGTCCTGGTGGACCACAACGAGATTAGTCAGGCAGTACAAGGAGCGGACGAAGCTGAGGTTCTTGAGGTACTTGACCACCACCGACTTGGCGGCTCATTGAAGTCTACAAATCCAATTCGATTCCAGATGGAGCCGGTAGGCTCCACCTGTACTCTAGTCGCCAAGATGTTTCGACACGCCGGGATCGACCCCACGCCGGGAGTAGCTCTGTGCATGGCTTCAGGAATGATCAGCGATACGTTGAATCTGCGTTCTCCGACCGCAACGGATGTTGATCGAGATTTGCTGCGATGGTTGCAGAAATTTTGCGATGTCGATCTTGATCAGTTTGCAAGTGAGTTTTTTCAGGTTGGCTCTGCTTTGAGATCGCGAGATTCTGATCAAGTTGTTCGGGAAGACTGTAAAGAATTTGAAGAGTCGGGGCGACGCTTTTCCATCTCGCAGATTGAAGAGATTGGATTTGATCTCTTCTGGAATCGAAAAGAAGAGCTTTCGCGATCATTGGAGGAGTTAGCGAAATCTGCAGAACTCGAGTTTTCTGCTTTGCTGATTACCGACATATCGAGCAACGGTAGTCTTTTGTTGATGAGTCGCGAGCCTGATGGGTGGGAAGAAATTAATTATCCCCAACTCGAGGATCGCCTCTACCAACTTGACGAAGTAGTGAGTCGAAAAAAACAATTACTTCCACTGATATGCAGTTTGCTTGAATCGTCTAGTCCAAGACAAGATGACTGAGCAGCCCCTAAGGCAGAGGTGAGATCGTCCGGTGCCACTGAGTTATTCATGCAATCCCATTGATTCATGGTTAGCAAACGATAGAGAACCGTGCAGTGTTTTTAATTGCTTTGGGGATACGTTAATGACAATTCTCAAAAGGGAAGCAAGTATGTTAAGCACTCGATTCCATTTTGCGTTCAATCTATTGCCGTCGATTGATTTACTTCGTTTGCTGGTTGGTATCTTTATGCTTTGCCAATTTGCTTGGAGCCTTTCGACTGCGTTCGCGCAACACGATGGTGCACGCGATTCGGTTCAGCAAATTGCGATTGGAAATTATGAGAAGGTTGATGCTCTACTCGAGAACAAGAAGCCTTTTGCTGGTGAGGCGGAGTCCGCATTTGTCAAAATGCTTGAAGCAGTTGCGCAAAATCAAATCGACGAAGCTGAACGCTATGGAATTCAAGCGATTGAACTGGGATTGCTTCCCGAACGCATCTTGGTGGGGCCTCGCGAATTGATGGACCGATTGCCTGATGGTTCAGCATTAAAGCGTTTAGCCTCGAAACAAGTCACGTCAAAATTAGTGCACGGACCAATGGTGGGGTCGATGACTGATGGGTCTGCAGTGATATGGCTCCGAACCCTAGGTGATGCTGAGGTTGTAATTCATTGCGTTGAGACAGGCCAGAAAGTTACGGCGACAACCAATCGAGACAAGGACTGGACAGCGATCTTAACGCTGTCCGATCTAGCTCCAGAAACTCAGTATCACTATCACATTGAGGTGAATGGTCAGAAGTGTGTGAGCTCGAAATTCAGTACTTATCACCAAGAAGGAAATCCCGGCATCTTCAAAGTTGGTTTTGGAGGTGGAGCAGGCTACGTGCCTGAATGGGAGCGAATGTGGGATACTGTGTTGGAGCGGGAGCCGAACGCATTTTTGATGATGGGTGATAATGTTTACATTGATCAGCCCGAACAATCACTGACGCAGCGGTATTGTTACTATCGGAGGCAATCACGACCCGAGTGGCGAAGGTTTACCGCCAAAACTTCAATCTACTCAATCTGGGATGATCACGATTTTGCGACCAATGATTGCGTGCCCGGACCAGAGATCGACCAGCCCCAGTGGAAGCGTCCAGTTTGGGAGATCTTCAAACAGAACTGGGTGAATCCCGCTTACGGTGGTGGTGTGGAGCAACCGGGGTGTTGGTACGATTTTCATGTTGGGGATGTCCACTTCATCATGCTTGACGGTCGCTATTATCGCGACCTGAAAGGCGGTTCGATGCTCGGTCCCGCTCAGAAAAAGTGGTTGCTAGGCACACTCAAGGAGTCTACCGCAGCGTTTAAAGTGATCGCATCACCTGTGCCATTTACTGTTGGAATCAAAAAGGGTAGCCGGGATCCATGGGATGGATTTCCCGAAGAACGCGCCGAGATTTTTGATTGGATTCAGAACCAGAGAATTGAGGGCGTGTTCTTGATTGCAGCGGATCGGCACCGTACGGATCTTCGTAGGAATCCAAGACCAGGGGCTTATGACTTGTATGAGTTCGAGAGCTCACGGCTCACCAATCACCACACGCATCCGGTCGTCAAGACGGAAGGCTTGGTCTGGGGTTATAATGAAACCTGCTCATTTGGTTTGATGACCTTTGATACCACTAAGAGTGATCCACAGGTTACTTTCGAATGTATCGATATCGAGGGTGAAACCAAATACGAATACACTCTCAAGCTGAGTCAATTGCAGTTTGACTAAGGAGCGAAGCATCACGGTCCATCTTAGATCGCAAGCGGCCGCTTGATCTTAGTTCGATGAAGGCTTGTCTCCTTGAGCCAAGCTGACAGCTACAATTTCCTTGTCGTTTCGAGCAAATAGAGTTTTCTGAGCGTAAGCTGGGTGACTCCAAACAACCGAGCGACCAAAACATTCTGATGTGGGTTCTAGGACGTGGAAGCGGCCCTTTTCTTGGTATTCCTCAGCAGACAACTCGGCGATGATTAGATCGCCCGATTCACTCATCAGAAAATAACGATTGCTGTCGCCTACTCGAGTGATGAACGCCGTCCCATGACGAATGTAACGCGTTTCATCTGGCTTGGTCGGTTGGAAGGTCGTCCAAAGTTGCGATCCGTTCTGTGCATCAACTGCAACAAGATTTCCATCGTTACAGTCGGTTCCGTAAACGACTCCGTTTACAAAAAGAGGTGTTGAGTTAGCACAGTGGACTGCGTTCTTGGGTTCGCCTCGCCAGAGTTCTTGAACTTGTGGTTTTCCATTGTTGGTGAGTTGCAGCATGACCGCCTCCGTGCGAATGCTACTTGCAAACATGCGGTTGCCTTCTACCACGGGGCTGGCGATCGACATTTCGTAGTCTGGCTGAATTGGAATGGTCCAGAATATGGCTCCATTATTTGGATTAAGACTGGAAACTCCGTTTGGGTGAAAACAAATTAACTGTGGTTGTTGATCCATAGAGATCAAAGTGAGTGGACAGTAGCTCGATTTGGCATCGAGCGATTTCCAACGCACTTCTCCAGTGTTTTTGTCAAAGGCAACCACGCCCTGCCCCCTACCGCCAACTGCGGTGTACAACAAGTCATTCACAATCAGCGGGTGCGAGGCAAAACCCCAAAGCGGAGCTTCGATGGCAAATCTTTCTTTTAAATTGAAATGCCATAGCAACGTTCCGTCGTCAACACGAAGGCATCGAAGGTCACCCTCAGCGCCGAGGGTGTAAATGTTTTTGCCGTCAATGGTAGGAGTGCATCGCGGCCCCGCTGGGTAAGAAATACTGTAGTTGCATTCATAGGTATGTTGCCAAAGTATTTCTCCTGACGAGCCGTTGAATGCAGTGATCCTCTCACTTCCTTGAACGCTTGCACGCTCACCCGGATCATTAAATGCATCGCCCGATTGTTTTTCGTAGTCAAAGACAAAGACTCGGTTTTCTGATACCGACGGCCCCGCATAACCCGAGCCGATCGCTTTTCTCCACTTTACGCGCAAACCTTCCGATGTGATCTCGTTGATAATTCCCGTTTCACGGTAGACGCCATCTCGGTTATCCCCCATCCAGCCCTTCCAGTCATCTGCGACGACAGGGCAACAAAACAGGAATAACAAGGCAACCGATCTAAGTCGTCGCAATAGAAATAGGTAATCGATCATCAATGCGTCTCCATTTGACCCAATTTGCTGTCGGTCTGAGATCAATAGTTCGAAAGTCAAGGATTTCGATGGGGTGTTTTCTGTCTTATGACGTTTCATGTTTCAGAAGTGCAGGCAATAATTTCTTATCCCACAATGGTGAAAGTTTAGCGGTGCGGTCGGTCATGCGGGAGATGACACCATAAAAAGGGTCGTTGCTTTAGACGCAATTGATTGGATAGAACCTCATGTTCCGACTTATACTCATGAGACACGCGGACAGCGAATGGGCTCGCGCAGGCCAATCGGACTATGATCGCTCACTCAGTGCAGACGGTGTCAAAGGTATTCC
>JADHOA010000248.1 GCA_016779185.1 Rubripirellula sp. | reverse complement strand
GATTGCCGCGGTGCGGTAAGACTAAGTGAATGCTGCCAAAGATTACCGCCACCGAAGACTTGCCGATCCGACGAAGCAACTCGGTACTCTGACCACGAATCTCCTTCCCATCGATAGATATCTACTTGCAGCAACATCTTGTCATACTCCGCAGGAACCTCAGTGAGCTTGAACCATATATCGGTCACCAAGGAAACCTCGTCACTCTCAATCGGTAACGAATCAACGGTCCGATAAGCTCCCTTCACGACGCTTGAATAATCATTGATGAAACCTCGAAACTGTTTGTACGAACGATCGCCTACCACCAATTTTTTTCCACCGCCGTGCTCCACCTGCAAAGTTGGCTTGGTGATCAATAAACTTTCAAGTGGATGCTCCGCATTGATGATTCCCGCATCTAGCATGTAATCTAGCGTCGCCTGCGGATCGTTAAGAGTGATCCAAGAAACTGACTCGCCGTGCTCTTTGACTTGCTTCGCATTTTGATCGGGAGAGTGACATGCGGCGCATCTTCCTACTTCCGTCCAAATATTATCAAGAAACGATTGCAAGACTCGATCTTTTCGAGCGTGAACGATAACTTCCTCAGGTACTTGGGGACCGATCGCCCGATCTGATCGCGATGAAATTAATTTTGGATCTGCGACCGCTGCGCGAATCCAAGCCTGAAACGCATTTAACTCCTCTTGGCGTACCTGCGAAGAAACGAGGGTTGGCTTTTCTGGCTGACGCTTGATGAATTCTAGAATCTTTGATGCATCTGGATTTTGAACGTTAATCAATCCAACGCTCACTAACGATGCGAATGTCTGTTCTTGATTCGGTCCAATGTAGTCCGAAAGCTCGACACCACTCAAATGGCATTCCGTACAACTAGATGGCTTTTTTGCTTGAAATATCGGCAAGATGCGCGACTCAAAAACCGCAAGAGCGGATTCATCGGATGATATTTGCCGATCCGCGGCCAATTCAACATCGGCATCAGCCTTCTGTTCATCTTCGACGTGCGTTTGAGAAGAAACCTTTTGCGTGGGCAGGTTCAAAACGTCGCTCGAAACATCTTGCCTCTGGCACTCAGCGAATACGGGGAGAAGAATCGCGACCAGAACAAACACTTGATTTCGCATGAAAAAGCTCCTCGGTTAGATGCATTTTCAATCATCGGGCGGTGACTCAGCAACTAGACTCACTCAAAAAAGACGAGTAACGGTCGAACCGTCAACCATCAATCACCCGATGCTACGTTCTCGTCACCATCCAGACATCAGACAGCATCCGCTTCCACCGAATCAAATTTTTCGATTCTCCGTCACCATCGCGGTATCAATACACTTCATTCGCACTCACTATTCGCACTCACTAGGGCATCAAGTACCTACTTGCCGCTTTGTATGCTTGATGCCCAGTTGAATCACCGGGTAGCACCGGCATCTCTGCTTTGGGCAAATGTTGACGGTGTGTTGCAATCACAGTTTCCAACTCTTTGCGGTTGGCGAGATTAGTCCATTCGTGTGGGTCACTTCGATGATCGTACAATTCCTCCGACTGATCCAAGTAGCGAATGTACCGATAGTGCTCTGACCGCACCGCATAATTACCTCGACCAAACGAAGAGATCGCTACATGATCCCAATCTCTAATCGGATCTTTTATCAGTGGCACCAGCGAATGCCCTTCTTGGCTGGTGTCCTCAGGTAGTCCGGCAAGTTCAAGAAGTGTTGGAAAAACATCAAGTAACTGTGTTGGCTTGAGGGTGCGTTGACGCTGCCTAAAGCCGGGGGCAACAATCACAAGCGGTACTCTCGTTCCATCCTCCCAGATCGATCGCTTGGCCCAACGCTCTTTCTCACCCAAGTGAAAACCATGATCGGAGAAAAGAACAATGATCGTATTATCCCGATGCGGAGATCGATCCACTGCGTCGAGCACTCGTCCAACGCAATGATCAGCGAATGCAATCGACGCGAGGTATGACTGAACTGCGTGTTCCCACTGTCCGGCAGAGACTACCCATGAATGCAATGGAGAGACGTGTTCTTCGTTAGTTAAAGCGATCGCGTAGTCACTCAGATCATCGCGATCGCCCCGATTCACCAACGGAAGCTTAATCTGATCCCGAGGAAAAAGGTCGAACCACTTTTGGGGCGCATACATGGGTACGTGCGGTCGATAGAAACCCACCCCCATGAAAAACGGTTGATCGTCTTGCTGTGGCAACGATTCAATTTTCTCAACCGCCCACCCTGCAATTTTCGCATCGGGCATTTGTCCATCTTGCGCGGGATAAGCTCCCCAATCCCAAAGTGGATGACCGTGGGGCTGAGAAATCTTTTGTTCCGGGCGTGGGCCAAAACCACCAAAATTACCACCGTACTCCTGGAAAAACCGGCGATCACCCGTGTGAAAAATCTTACCGGCAGCCATCGTTCGATAACCGTGCTTGGCAAAACGTTCAGGCAGCGTCTCTAGATCCTGAAGCGCGGGTGCTTGCTTGAGATCAGGTGCGAGGAAATAGACCCCTGACGAGTGAGGGTGTCGTCCGGTGAGAAGACTCGCGCGTGATGGATTACAGACCGGTGATTGACAATGCGTGTTTGCAAACAAGGTGCCTCGCTCTGCAAGACGATCGATATTAGGTGTCAGTGCCTGAGGATGTCCCCCCAAACACCCAGTCCAATCATTCAAATCATCAACGGACAAGAGAATGATATTGGGCCGCTGCGCCGAAATCGCATTCGAAGCAAAACAGAACAGCGATAGAAAAATCAAATAACGCAGCATCAGTAATCTTTCCGCTTAAAGTTGTATTGCGCGACTGAAGAAAAAAATCAGGTGAAATACAGCATCGATCTCAGCTGATTTTTCTCAAGGGATTCAAATCAAGAGATTCAAATCAAAGAATCGAAAGCCTCTTGCGGCCGACCATGGTTTAGATGGGTTAATAATGAGCTGACAACACAGACAAAACGGGACCAAACGGTCATCACGGCCCCTCAGCCTCGCCCCCAATTTATGCAAACGTTGTCAAAGGCGAATGCGTTCAATGTGAACGCATTCAACATTAGGCGAGAATCGGATGCACCACTTCACCATGAACATCAGTCAGACGGTATCGTCGTCCTTGGTGTCGGTAGGTCAATCTTTCATGATCGATTCCCATCAGGTGCAAAATCGTTGCCTGCAGGTCGTGAACGTGCACACCGTCTTGGATCACATTGTACCCGAACTCGTCGGTCATTCCGTGCGAGATACCGCCTTTGATACCGCCGCCCGCCATCCACATTGAATAACAACGCGCATGATGATCTCGGCCAAAATTGGTGCCGTTGAGTTTTCCCTGACAGTAGTTCGTCCGACCAAACTCGCCAGCCCAAACCACTAAGGTGTCTTCGAGCATACCGCGCTGTGCAAGATCTTTGACTAAGGCGGCCGATGGCTGATCCGTTTCCGAACACTGCCCGCGAATCCCACCTAATAAACCGCCGTGCTGATCCCAGCCCGGATGATACAGCTGAATGAATCGCACACCCCGTTCAGCCAACCGCCGAGCGAGAAGACAATTTGCGGCGAAGCTCCCCGGCTTCTCCACATCAGGACCATAGGATTCCAGCGTTTCCTTACTTTCCTCTGCAGTATTCAAAACATCTGGCACGGATGTTTGCATCTTGAAGGCAAGCTCGTACTCCGCAATACGTGTTTCGAGCAGCGGATCAGTGTCTTGCTGGGCGAGCTGTAGATGATGCAATTCATCAAGAGCATCGAGCATCCGCCGACGACTAGATGTATCCATACCATCAGGGTTATTCAGATATAAGATTGGATCTTTGCCCGAACGAAAACGAACTCCCTGATGCATTGCGGGAATGAAACCACTACCCCAAAGACGGGAAACCAAGGGCTGCCCACCCTTGTCCTTTGTGACCATCACCACAAAGGATGGCAGATCTTGATTTGCTGAACCAAGCCCATAACTCAGCCATGCGCCCATACTCGGCCGACCGGGGAATTGAGAGCCGGTTTGCATGAAGGTCACCCCGGGTCCATGGTTGATGGCCTCGGTGTACATCGAATTGATCACACAAAGATGCTTGGCTACTCCGGCAGTGTGCGGTAACACCTCACTAAACCATTGTCCTGCTTCGCCATTCTGAGTGAACTTGAACGGCGAACCCACAAGCGGAAGACTTGACTGGTTTCCGCTCATCCCAGTGAGTCGCTGACCTTGTCGAACTGAATCTGGCAATTGCTGCCCGTGCACCTCATTCAAGTGAGGCTTGTAGTCCAAGAGATCAATTTGTGATGGACCACCGCTTTGGAAAAGAAAGATGACACGTTTTGCTTTGGGCGGATGATGATAATCTGAAAGAACTCCGGCTGGACGCTGCTGCGTTGACTGATCACCGTGTGCTTCGGCAGACACCAAATCGCTTAATGCATAGGCCCCTAGTCCCATCCCAAACTGGTCGAGAAAACCACGCCGAGACATGCCAAGCGTGGACGCGTAACCAGTGCAACGCTTTTCGCGAGATTCTTGTTTTGTCGGTTGATTCATTATCGCTTTGTCACGCATTCGTCATGATTGATGAGGGTGTTCGCAACACTCGACCAAGCTGCCAGCTTCGCTAGATCTTTATCCGATACCACAGGGACATCGGCATTCGCCCCGCTGACTTGCTGTCCATCTAGAAAGATTCGCACATCGCTGTTGGATAAATTAACGACACACGCCAGATGCGACCACTGATCGATGGGCAACTGACGATCAACGTTAACGACCGTCTTTCCGCAGATAAACCTAAGGCCTCCCACTAGGTCCAACAGTAAACCATCACCGGCACCTGGGGTAATTTTATCCCAGATCCTACCGGTCCCATTCGCCCGCGGCTTCACCCAAGCTTCCAGCGTGAACGCATCTTCTGGAACAATGCCCGAGGTTCCTGCAAAGACAACATGGCCGTCGTCAGAATCGCCGATCGGTTCCATTGCCTGTCCACTTGTTTGATTACTAATCAGCGTTGGAAAAAGATCCGGGGCCGCGTTCTCCATTCCGGTATCTCGCAGCTTCATAACATCCTCTTTGCTCAGCAAAGAAGAATAGACCGCAGCTCTTCCAATCGCTCCTTTGAATCTTTCGGTACCGTTGGGTGTTGCGCCGATTCTGAAATCATGTTTGTTCTGCGGCCAATCTGTCGGTTGACCAGAAGCGAGACTTGACTTATTTCGGTAGTCCCCAAAT
The DNA here is from genome assembly GCA_016779185.1 of Rubripirellula sp. Classification (GTDB taxonomy): domain Bacteria; phylum Planctomycetota; class Planctomycetia; order Pirellulales; family Pirellulaceae; genus Rubripirellula. Next base: position 1,433 of record JADHOA010000248.1, on the reverse strand, counting down.
TCACCTTGACTCAAATACTGCACGGCCGCGTTAATGTCCGCGGCAAAATGCTGTACTTGATCTTGATAGAGCTCGGTGATCACTCGTTCCTCCGCCGAACTCGGCGTCCGACTTGTTAACGTTCGAAACATGTCCCTTGCAATTGGAGCCGAGTTGTCTGCGCCGTACTGTTCAATCAAACGTTGACTCATTGCCCGCGAAGCTTCGACGAACTGAGGCCCATTAAGCATTGCGAGTGCTTGCAAAGGGGACGACGTCTTCTCTCGCTTGACTCGACAAACGTCGCGTTTGGACGCATCAAGAGCAAGCATGACGGGGGCTGGACCGGTTCGTTTCCAGTAGGTGTAGAGAGACCGGCGATACAAGCCTTCACCCTTGCTCGGTGTCGACGGCTTGAACGAGGAGGCGAGTTCATAGGGCATCGCCGGAGGCCCCCCTATCTTATCCACCATCAGTCCACTAGCCGACAGCACATTGTCACGCAACATCTCTGCCGGCAGGCGATAAGCGGGTGACCTCGCCAGTAGCTCATTGGTTGGATCCCGTCGCAAGAGTTCTTTTGAAACAGACGATTCCTGCCGGTAGGCGCGGGACATCACCATCTGCTTGATTAGTCTTCGCAAATCCCATCCGCTGGAAACAAAATCGCTGGCCAACCAATCGAGTAGTTCAGGATGCGTGGGCGGTGCACCCTGCAGTCCAAAATCCTCAGGTGTTGAAACAAGCCCTTGACCAAAAATTAATTGCCAAAAGTGATTCACAGCGACCCTGGACGTCAGCGGGTGCTCAGGATCGGTCAGCCACTGGGCGAGACCCAAACGCGTCTTTTCATAGGATTGATCAACACTGACGAAGACACTGGGAAATTCAGCAGAAACCTGCTCGAGACGATCACTATACAGCCCCCGAGCGAGAACAAACGCCGGCTTTGGCTCGACCATCTCTCGCATGACCATGATTTCGGTCAGTCCATCGAGAAAGCGTGCCAGTTGTTCGCGAGCAGTCTTCAATTCAGAACGATGCTGTGCATCTTGAGTCGATCCATTGAGACTCCAGTGTTCCTGCAATAAACGCCTGTGTGACTCAGGAATCTCTCCTTCATTTGCGGCCTGACGAATCCCTGCCGGCAACGACAGATCATCGTGCATCATTCGTACTTCGAGCTCAGATAACTGCCGATCATAGACGCGAAACTCAGAAACTTGCCCGCCTTTGAGTCCACGATCACGAAACCGCTCACCGATCGCAAGATGATCACCACCGCCACCTGTGATATTCTTAGTTAAGTGATCGCGAGTGATATCTAGTTCAGCCAGCTCTCCGTCTACAAAAATCTTTAAACCACCTGCGGTCGCACTGCCGTCATAAACCAATGCAAGATCGACCCACTGGTTTATCGGTAACTCAGCCTTGGTCATCACGCTGATCGCGTT
>JADHOA010000247.1 GCA_016779185.1 Rubripirellula sp. | reverse complement strand
TGGCAATGAATTTGATTGGCAAGAAAGTTAGCTCTTACTTAAAGGTAGGGGCATGAACGAAGAGAAAACAGCAAAAATGAATTTGTCTCCTGACGATTTTGGTTTGTTGCAAAGTCTGCTATCGCAGCGGGTGGGTATTTCCCTAGCAGCAGGAAAAGAGTACCTAGTGGTGAATCGATTATCTCCATTGGTCGATTCGTTTCAGTTCGACTCGCTGCACGGATTGATTCAATCGTTAGAACGAAATGCTGACGCTGCATTGTGGGATGAAGTGGTTGATGTGCTCGCGGTGCACGAAACGTTTTTCTTTCGTGATCACGCACCCTTTCAGCAATTAGAGAAGGAGATCATTCCCTCGATCTGTGCTGAGGCTGAAAAGTCGAGTCGCCCGATTCGGATTTGGTCGGCTGGTTCTAGCACGGGCCAAGAGGCATATAGCATTGCGATATTGTTCTGTGAAATCGCTCCCCATCTGGCCAAGAGAGTTCAGATTGTCGGAAGCGACGTCTCTTCGAAGGTTCTCAAGGCAGCAGCGCAAGGGATTTATCGCAAATTTGAGGTTTCCCGAGGCGTTAGTGAGGAACGCTTGGATCGTTTCTTTGATCCACACGAGGGTGCGTGGCGAGTCTCATCGCGCATTCGTGAGATGGTGGAGTGGAAGAAATTTAGTCTTGCCGGTGCCTGGCCATTACTGCCGCCGTTCGACTTGGTGTTGTTGCGAAACGTGATGGTGTATTTCAAGCCCGAGACTCGCGAGCAAATACTCAATCGCGTTGTTCCCGTGATGAATCCAACGGGGCGACTCGTCGTCGGCAGTGCAGAGTCGCTGATGTCCTATGAACATCCTTTCCAACCGGTTACTTCCATGAATGCGACCTACCACGTGTTACCAAACAAAGCAAGTTCGCTGTCTTGATTACCGCTGTTGGTATCGGTGGAAAGATAGACCAGCACCGGGGAATCGATTCACTTGGTTGCCGCTTTTGATTTGGCTAGCTGTCGATCGATGAATCGCAGCAGAAGCGGATGTGCGGGGTCTGCCATTTGTCCATGGTTGTAGCCATCCAGTTCGAACAGTTCGACATTGGGATGGCCAGCGACTTTTAGCATTCGCCAAAAGTAGGCGTTTTCCTCGTACCTCCCGAGCATCTCCAGTTCGCGGTCGCCGGTGATCAGCAGCGTTGCGGGGGCATCGGCACGTAAGTGGTATAGCGGAGCGAGAGCGTCGATCAACGGCGTGGTATCTCGAAGTCCGAGTTCTTTTCTAGCAGTGAAATGCGTGATGGTATGCCCACTGTATGGAATCAGTCCCGCAATATCGTCTGCATCCACGTTGTACTTATTGAGCCAACTCTTATCAAAACCGAGCATGCTTGTGAGGTAACCGCCCGCAGAATGACCACTTACAAAAATACGCTCTCGGGATCCGCCATATCTTTGGATGTTTTCAAAAACCCATGCGACCGATGCGGCAGCATCGTCAATGCAATCCTTGACCATGACGTGTGGACTTAGTCGATAATCCACCGTTGCGATTGCGATTCCCTTTTCCTTGAGTGCGGAGGGGATGGTTCGTTTTCCTCCTGTTAGTCCACCTCCGTGAAACCAGACAACGGTCGCGTAATTCTCTTGATTAGTTGGATAATAAAGATCTAAACGGCACGCCGACAATGGGTCGGATTTGCTGGATTCAGCTCGGTAATTTTGATTCGTTAGGGTTGTGTATGGATCGGCAGCCTTTGGTTGGTCCTGTGCATTCGCTACGTCGGCGGAGTGCAGAAGCGTCGCGAGGGTGATCAAAAGAAATTTTGCAGTGATTCCAATCCGAGTTACTCGGTATCGTCGATCGACTGTGGCTAGTGCGCTTGTTTGATGGATGATCATGGTTCTGCGTCCGCAAGGTTAATCAATTTATTCGAAATCAGTTTCAATCTGCAGGGTATCGGATCCGATCAGGGATTGCGTGAAAATTCGGCAAAGCTCGAAAGGAGCCAATTCTAGGAGATGGGCGAGAATTTGTCCTGACACTTGACCTTTGGGAACAGTTCGTCTCGTTTTGTCACGTGGCTAGACGGTTTCTTTCAAACGACCAATCCACTCGGTTTAAATGCTTGGAAACCGTATTCTTTGTAGCGGTTCGAGGTTTTTTGGGGCTAATGTTTCCCGCGGTGATTGATGCATTTGATGAATTTATCGCTAACGATAAACTTCGAGTGGATGTTGCGGTTTTCGAATTCTTAAAACATGCGGGCAAAAAGCTTTTTACTGTGCTCGGTTCTGCCATGCCAGCCTATCGGATAACATACGGCAAGTGAGTTTTCTGTATCTTGGCGGTGCGACCGAGGTGCAATCATCGTTTGTGTAACGCTTGGGCGATTGGTAGAGATGACGCCAACTGTGATTTCTTATCATGTTGGTGTGAGAACGGAATCAGATTAGAACGGTTAAGAGGATCGCTTCTTTGTCTAGTAAGCCATCAGATGAAAGCGGTGGCGTCTCGAAGTCCGGTACGTCCAGCAAGTCTGGTCAGGCTTCGAAACCCAATGCAACTTCGAAAAATATCAACGCATCAAAAGGAAGTTCCACTGTAAAGGCTAGCGGTTCTTCTCGACTTGGTGCGGGCGGAACATCCGGGCAGTTTCCAAAATTTGGGACATTCGGCGGCGTGTTCACACCGTGCACGCTGACGATACTCGGCGTCATCATGTTCCTTCGCTTTGGTCATGTTGTCGGTCAAAGCGGTTTGTGGCTTTCGATCGGCATCGTGCTTAGTGCGAAGGTCATTACGGGACTCACCTCTCTCTCTCTATCTGCAATTGCAACCAACACGCGTGTGCGGGGCGGTGGCGCCTACTATCTGATTAGCCGCAGTTTGGGTGTCGAGTTTGGAGGAGCGATAGGTATCGTCTTTTTTCTAGCCCAGGCGATCTCTGTCGCGATGTATGTGATTGGATTCACCGAAGCTTTAACTGTAACCTTTCCTACTTTGAAAGAAAATTTTGTTGAGGTTGCATCGCTCGTCAACTTGATCGTGTTCGCGTGCGTTTTTGTAGGTGCGGGATGGACGATCAAGGTTCAGTATTTCATTCTCGCAATTCTTGGCGGATCGCTTGGAGCTTTTTATTTTGGTGCGATCCAGTCATTCGATATGGCAAATTTTCAGGCCAACCTCGCCCCATCCTTTATTGATCAAGCGAACGTTTACACCATGTTCGCTTTGTTCTTCCCCGCGGTGACAGGCATCATGGCCGGTGCCAATATGTCTGGTGACTTAGAGAATCCATCGAGGGCAATTCCTCGTGGGACTTTAACCTCGGTGGCAATCACTGGATTGATCTACCTTAGCATGGCGGTCCTTCTCAGCGGTGCCGGGACCACGGCGGATCTTATTCACGACCCCATGATTGTCCGAAAACTAGCCATTTGGCCTTGGTTGATTACTGCCGGTGTTTTCGCCGCAACTCTGTCTTCGGCGCTTGGAAGTATGATGGGGGCACCTCGCATTTTGCAGGCGTTCTCGAGAGACGAAGTCTTCAAGTCATTGAATTTCTTTTCGGCTGTCAGTGGGAAATCGAATGAACCGAGAAGAGCAACCGTGATGACTTTTCTCATCTCGCAAATATGTATTCTTCCCGGTGATCTCAATGCCATCGCGCCCGTGATTACCATGTTCTTCATGATCACTTATGGCCTTTTAAACCTTGCAACGTTTTACGAGGCGATCACCAAGAATCCGAGTTACCGACCGACTTTCCATTATTGCCACTGGTCGACATCGCTACTTGGGTTTCTCGGTTGCCTTGGGGTGATGTTCTTAATGAATTGGGTTTGGGCGTTGGTTTCGATACTTTTCGTTGCCGGACTCCATTGGTTCATTCGAAATCGAGAATTGGAGTCGAGGTGGGGAGATCTTCGGAGTGGGTTGATTTTTGAACGCGCGCGAAAGTCATTGCTGCGGTTAGAGTCAGAGGTCTATCATCCCAAAAATTGGCGGCCGATTCTTATGGCATTGACCGGTACCGGGTGGACCCGTCCCCATCTGCCGATTTATGGACACTGGTTGACCAGTGGGCACGGAATACTGACGCTCGCACAAGTTGTGACCGGTAATCCCGAAACGGATATCGAGAAACGTGCCCGTTATGAAAAGCAGTTGCGTAAATTTATCGTCAAGGAAGAGTTGGAGGCATTCCCAGCGGTTGTTTGCCACGAAAAGCTCACCAGCGGAATCGAATCACTGATTCAGTGTCACGGAATCGGTGGCCTTCGCACCAATACCGTCTTGCTTGGTTGGCCGCATGACTTAGAGAAAGCGGAGACCTTTGGAGGCAATATCCGCCTGATTACCAAAATGAAACGCAGTGTCCTTGCTGCGCGATTCGTCATTCCCGAAGACGATGACGAATCTGCTGATCTCTGGAGTGTTCCCAGCGGCACCATCGATGTTTGGTGGAGAGGGATGAAGAATGGCGAGTTGATGTTGCTGCTCGCTCACCTGCTTCACCGTAACCCCGGCTGGCGGTCCAATCCAATTCGTGTCCTTCGTTTCGTTGATAACCCTCAGGCGATCGATGACGTCCGGCAGCATCTGATTGCTTTGGGGGCGGCGTCGCGTATCGAGTTTACTCCTGAGGTGATCTATCAATCAGGTTCGCCAGATGAGGCAATTCAAGCGACCTCGCGTGATGCAGCTCTGGTGCTTTTAGGGTTTCAGACGCCCGAGGAAGGTGGCGAGCAAGCACTCTATCAACGAATGGAAAAACTAGCTGGTGATCTTCCAAGAGTTTTGTTGGTTGATAGTGTCGGTGGTATGGAGCTTGAGTCCTAGCTTGCGAATCGAAATAGCATCTCAGGAAGTACCCCGGTCGTTGAGCGAGGAGAAAGCAAAGAAAAAGGCCGCACCTGATCGAAGGTGCGGCCTTTGTTGTAGGTTACCGCTGGTATTGCGTGGGGCCACTCGCCACGGAGTACGTCAAAGGCCACCTTGGAAGTCACAAGAAAATTTTTCCCAATGTGCCACATGAATCGCGGAAAACCAAGTGAAGCGTTGGGCGGCGATTAAAAATCTTTCGCGTCAATCACTTCCTTGTTTGCTCGAGTGGTGAGGGCGTGATAGACCTCCATATCGATGAACTGGGTGATTAGCCGAACGGATCCGTCAGAGAGAATGAACTGAGCACCAGCGGCATGGTTGCTGTTAAAATCCTCAAAGTGCCCACTTGGGCTGTTAGGGGCATGGTCGGCCGCACCGATCACTCGAGACGCGGGTTCTCTTGCGTCATGAATCACCCCTTGCCAGATCGATCCACCGAGTCGGCTACTGCGTTCACCAATCATTAAGGTTTGGCTCATTCCATCTAGAATATCGCGGAATCGATGGCGGCTATTGCCGTAGAACAGGCCATTACCTCGGTAAAGATCCGTGTGGATATCATCGGTTCCATAGACACCAACATAATTGCTTTTCGCGACTTTGAAGAGCCATTCTGGGCCGATGTCGTCGATGTTCACGCCAGGTTCGGTTTCATGACCATGCTCCTCATCGTGGTCATCGTCGTCATCACCGTGATCATGATCATGATCGTGCTCATGTTCGTCACCCTCGGCGATGAAAAAGAGCGGCTCAAGGATGTCGCTCGGACACATGTAGGTCTCGATAGGAGTTAAGCGAGCTTTCTCGTGGCGGTCTTCCTCGATTGCGAGCGAGAAATCGATTTTTCCATAGGCTGCCGATTCTTCGATCTGAGGAAGGATGGCAGCGGCCCATCCCCATCCCGGTTCATGGTGATCGGTATCCGATGCTACCCAGCCGCTGGGAAGTTGTCGAAAGCTGCTGTGGTAACTATGAAGTGCTACTCCGATTTGATGCAGATTGTTCTGGCAGCTGATTCTTCTCGCCGCCTCACGCGCGTTTTGCACGGCAGGCAGCAAAAGTCCCACCAAGATTGCAATGATGGCAAGGACAACCAATAGTTCGACGAGGGTGAAGCCGTCGCGGATGACCGCGGGGTAGGCGTATTGATTGGAAGCATTCTTGAATTTTACAGCAGAGTTAGCATCGACGCGCAATCCACCCTCGATTGATCCCACCATCCGGTGGTACCGAGCATTAGGTATTTGTGTGTGTTGATCCATGAGATTTTTATGATTCATCGTGTTTGGGATAATGTCGAGAAACACAAAATCGCGGGAAAGAATGAGTCGGATGCGAGACTTTGGGCCTAGGGATCGATGGGTGCTGGCACGTTACCTGATGCCTTGACATCGATCTAGCTTCGTTTCGAGCCTTGGCCATCCGGTGAAGGTTCATGGGAACTCTTTTCAGGAATGGGGAGCATCTCGAAACGTTATCAACTATTTTCTTTATCCGAAGCACGGAGGACCACGAGAGAGCCAGCCCGTAGAGATGGGGTTGGCGTGAACAGGTTGGTCGATGCAAGATTGTTGGCCGCTCAGTTCGGCTACAACAGTTGCAATCTGTGGAGAGTAACGCTCCTTGGCGGACGTTCTCGCAATACATAGTGCGCAGAGCGCAGAGTTTGTTTTGGTAGAGGACGTGACACTGCCGAACGGGTTAGGCTGTGCCCTACTGCGACTACTTTGGGTCTGGGTTTCTGGGTAAGATCCTTGCGTCGAGATCGATTGTTCGTTGTCAGCCGGGCGCTGATGACCACGACTGCGATC
>JADHOA010000246.1 GCA_016779185.1 Rubripirellula sp. | reverse complement strand
TAATCAATCAGCTCGGAAGCTGATGGTGCTCGACGCAGGCAATTGACAGAACTGCGCGTGGGACAGCACGGGGAATGGTGTGATTGACCTAGCGGACGAGGGCGTGAACTGTGCAGCAAGCTTTCACTTGGGTGGAGCCCATATCTTGATGGCTGACGGCGCGGTGATCTTCATCACGGACTCCATCGAAGCAGGGAATGCGACCCACGCTACCGTCCGCCAAGCGGGTAGTGCAGCGGATCCCATGTTCTCAACTGTACTGGGTGCGGAGAGCCCCTTTGGGCTTTGGGGAGCATTGGGAACTCGCGGCAGCAAAGAAACCATCGAAGAAGCGTTTTAAATTTTTAGGAATTGTGTTTTTTCTTGAGCGGTATCCAAGCGTTTTGTCGGTGTGTTGATGAAGCGACTACATCCTTGATGAAAAGAGGGGAAGTAGTTCTTTCAGGTGGGGAAGTTGTGTTGCCCCAAACATGCTAGAGCGTGGCGTGGGGATATCGGTTTCGGTATCTCGTGGTACTCTCCCGCATGCGCACTTCCTCGCCTGATCTTTTTATCTTTTGTTTGAATGCGAATACCGATCTCTAGAGATTCAGACCTTCGCATTGACCTGGTCAGAGTATTCGTTGAGAGTGCGAGAGAGGATCTTGGTCAATTCGCAGGGCTTGCCGCGGTCGGTAGGGGAACCTGTGCAGTTGTCATCAGGTATGCGATCAAGTCTCGTATTTCCTGGTCATCCAGTACCTTCAATAGATTCTCTGGCATCATCGACAAAGGTGACTCGTTCATCTGTTCGATTTCATCACGTGAGATAACGATTTGCTCCGTCGCAGTTTGAATCGTCAAGGTTTTTTCGGCATTCTCGACCGCCACCCCGTTAATGACTCTTCCATCATCCAGAAGCACGACCAGTAGCTGAAAGCTTTTCGAGACGGTTGCGCTGGGATCAACGATATTCTCAAGGAGGTAATTGAGGTTGCTTCGTTGTGATCCCGTTAGGTCTGGCGCAATCTTGTTCCCTTCTCCGTAAAGAGCGTGGCATGTCGCGCATGATTTGGCAAACAAGACGCGTCCGTTCGAAGGATCCGCTTGCTCAATCGCCTTTGGAGTTAGCATCGCTCGAAGCTCGGCGATGTTTTCAGCCTTCTGTGCTGACTGCTGGCTGAGTTGAGGCCACAACTCGCTGACTCTCTCTGCAAGTCGTGGGTCACCGGAATTTTGCATCTGCCTTAGTTGGAACGCAGAGATGTTGGATCGATCGATGCTTCCTGCTGTAACCGCATCTAAAAGGATGTTGGCAAATTGAGGGCGAGAGACAAGCGTGGTGATCGCAGCCTGCTTGGCAGGTAGGTTGAAGCCGTTGAATCTTGCGACCAGTTGTTTCGGGGTTTCTTCGTTACCAAATGCAGCCAGTCCTTGAATTGCTTCTTGGCAGAGGTCACGATTGCCCAAGAGGTTTTGTAGGAGTTGCACCATTTCGTTATCGCGAGTTAGCACAAGTGCTCGGATGGCAGCGCGCCGCTCTGCGAGGTTGGATTCACCGCTCGTGGCGATTGCACGAAGCTGCTCCAGAGCTCGACCATCACCAAAGACCAATGCGAGTTCACGCGTCAACCGCCGAACTTCTTCGCTGTCGCTCTTGGACTGTGATGCCGAAAACGATTCCCATCCCGTCACCGGGGTGGCTTTGCGCCAGCCGCGTAATGCCTCTGTCATTCCTCGCAAGGCATCGGCAATTACCGATGAATCGTTGTTTTGCGTGGTCAATCGTTCGAGGAGCTGGCTGACCATCTCGGGTTGTCGTTCAATCTCGAGCGTCATTCGGCGAGCGATGTATTCTCGGACCAACGGCATCTGGCACGAGACGGCCATGGCGATGGCTTGATCGGGATTGGATAAGATCGCCGGTTCCACGCCATACCAGATCATCAAAGGTAAAACACGATCCTCTGCATACTCTTGGTGACGACTCAGTGCAGATGCAATCGACCAGCAATCTTTGTAGCGTAAACGCTGTAGTGACGAAGCTAGCCACGTCAGGACAAGTCCCGAATCATCCTGTTGAGCGAGGGACTGAAACTTGGAGAGAACCGATGCTGAGAGGCTATCCTGTTCAGATAGAAAGCGAATTGCCCAGCAGCGGATATGCTCACTTGGATCGTCCAGGCACTGAGTGAGAAACGCTTGGTCAACACCGCCGATAACTTGCAGTGCCCATAGCCAACGTAGTCGCTGCTTGACCGATTCATCAGAGTGAAATTTCGCCATTAAGTCTTGGTGAATTTTGGGACTCAGCGAGTTCTGCACAGCGCGTTCTGAGAGTTCCAATAAACATTTCCGTGACAGCCATTCGCAAGGCGATGCAACTAGGTTAGCAAGTTTTTCGTTGCTGAGTTGGTTCACCGCCGGGATACTAGGCGGCCGTTTCGCTGGATCGCTCGTTGAGTCTGCATACGATGAAACGGCGAGTCGGTAGATTCGTCCCGAGGTTCGATGAATTCCATCGTCATCATGGCATTCGCCTGTGTCTGACCAGTCTGCAATGAAAATGTCTCCATTGCGGCCGCTGATGATTTCGATTCCCCGAAACCAAGGATCCTCGACCTTGAGGAAATCCGCAGCATGTCGCGCCGTGTAGGTTGCGCCGTGACGATGCAAGGTGTCACGATTGACACGTCTGCCATGTAAGTTCAACGCTAAAACAGAACCTTGCAGTTTTTCAGGGTAAGGCTGACCCTGCAGAATCATCATGCCACAGTGCGCATGACCGCCACCGGCCTGGTCGGTGGTTTGAGTCATGATGGTCACTCCATCTTTACGAATGTCATGCCAAAGATCGTTGGTATCCCAGTGAAAGTGGTCAGCTGTTTGTTCGATGATTCCGTAGGTATTCGGGTGCAGGTGCTCACCATACATTCGACGGTAACGGGCACCGGGGACAACGTGCCATAGATGTCCAATAACCGTGTTAATAAAGAACATTTGCCCATGCTCATCCCAATCCATTCCCCATGGATTGGTGGTGCCGACGCAAACAATTTCGAACTGATGTTTCGTTGGGTGGAATCGCCAAATGCCGCAGTCCATTTGCTGCCGCTGATTGGGTGTGGAGTCAGGTACTCCGACATTTGAGATTGCCATGATGCCATTGCGTCCATAGAGCCAACCGTCGGGTCCCCATCGCAGGCCGTTGACAATTGTGTGACGTGCGGCACGGTCATCCCATCCATTGAGCATGACGACCGGGTCGCTATCGGGAATATCATCCTCGTTGGCATCGGGGATGAATAATAAATTAGGTGCATCCAACACCCAGACTCCGCCATGCCCAATCTCAACACTGGTCAGTCGCCTGCCTTGATCCCAGAACACCTTTCGATCGTCGAACTTCCCATCTCCATCAACATCCTCGAGGATAACGATGCGGTCTCTCAATTGATTCGAGTAGTTGGTCGAGGATTCCGAATAGGTATAGTTCTCCGCTACCCAAAGTCGCCCACGGTCATCGGTTGCTAATGCGATCGGTTGATGAACGTCTGGCTCGGCGGCAAATACCGTGATCTCAAATCCGCTGGGAAGCGTCATTCCCTCAACGGCTTCCTGAGGTGACATCAATTTTGATGTCGACTGCTCGGTATTAAATGGTTGGGGAAAGTCATCTCCGAAGGATTCGGATGCAATGGTGATCAGCAAGCAAGCAATGGTAGTCCAAAGGCAGTTGATCATGTTTTATTCACATTTCAAGCGGTGGTACACTGGCAACTAGGGCGTCTTTCTTTTGATTCAAAGAGACGATTCTGAGTCTTTTAGTAATCGTGCTCAAATATTTGAGTCGGCACAGAATAGGGTAACTCGATTACCTTGTTAATCTGATTTGAGTTCCATTTTGTCAATTAGAGAGGATCCATGATTCGAATGCTTGTCTCTGTCTTGTGTTTCAGCTGCATTCCGCACGATTCCTTACGCCTCGCTCGAGTCGCTCGATGTTGGTTGGTTATGTGCGTGGCGCTGTGTGGAGTGTGCCAGGGAATTAGGCTGGCCAACGCGCAGGACGCCAACGTAAAGGAAACCAACGTGCAGGATATTCTCGCAAATGAAGCTAACTCCCAGGATGTAGAGGCTCAAAAAGTAGTTCGGTGGAATTATTCACCCGAGCAACTTTTCCCTTTCTGGACCTCAGGCATTATCTATCGCGAGTCGGTGCTGTTTGTGCGTGACGAGAAAACTGGAGAGGCTCGTGCGTCGGTGCTCTTTCCCATAAAGGACGTTATTGCCGTTGAGGATTCATCGGGAACGATTCAGTACACGGCAGGCGAGGATTTTGAATTCGTAGGCGGCTCGCGAGAAATCATGGTCCCCGCCAGTTCAAGGATTATCACGAAAGCGGCTATCGATCTAAGACGACCGGCTGGCTCGCAGAAGTACCGGCTAACGCATCGAGACGGTAACGGAGAAATCTTGTTTGGTAGCACGCTCGAATATCATCAAATGCAAACATGGATCACTTACTCCAAAGCCGTTTTGGACTGGCCTGTTGCCATGCCTGCGTTCAGTGATTCGGCCCTGCCTAATACCATCGCGAAGCTTCGAGAACACGAGTCGGTTTCGGTGGTGCTGTTGGGCGATAGTATTTCGACCGGTTGCAATGCATCGGGCTGGGCAGAGGGGCCGCCATTTCAGCCGGCGTACCAAGACCTATTCAAGATGCATTTAGAGGAGTCGTATGTAACCGATATCCAGCTTGCGAACCTCTCCGTTGGTGGGATGTCGGCCCCGTGGGGACTATCTCAAATCCCTAAGGTTACTGAGCTGAAACCAGACTTGGTAATCATCGCATTCGGGATGAATGATTCCGCGGGTCGTTCTGCGGAGCAGTATCGAGAGAATGTTTCGCAGATGATTTCCAGCGTTAGAGAATCATGTCCAAACGCTGAGTTTATTTTGATCGCGACGATGCTGGGTAACCGTGACTGGACCACGCTCAAGCATGGAGTCTTTCCACAGTACCGAGACGCCCTTGCATCGTTATGTGGGCCGGGAATTGCACTCGCCGATATGACTTCGGTCTGGGAGGAATTCTTGCGTCGGAAGAAGGATTGTGATCTGACCGGTAACGGAGTCAATCATCCAAATGATTTTGGTCATCGCGTGTACGCACAGGTTCTTGCTAGTTTGCTGGTTGAAAATTAACAAGAAGAATTCGACAGAATCAATGGATGTCTTTTTGGGCAATCGATAACGCGAATTCGTTTGACACAATCTAAGCTTCGTTCGGATAGAATGGCGCCTACGAAGTTTGATTTTTTGACTCCTTACCAGCTGAGTTATGTTTGATGGTTCGCCTCGTTATCGGTTTGGCTTTTCTGGTATTTTCCACGTTGAGTTGCGATGCAAAAATTTCTGGACGCGTCATGGATGGAAGTCATGGCGTACCCCTGGCGGGTGTAACGGTAACCTTTGGTCAAGATGGGCCAAGTGTGACAACGAATGCGTCGGGTGATTATCACTTTGATGGGGTGTGGATAGGCAAGATTATGTTTGCCAAGGATGGGTACGGTACCGTTTCGCGTTCCGTCGATTTGGATCAAGCGTCCGAAAACGTTGTGCTCACTCTCTCTGGCAAAGTGACTTATGTTTGCACCACTGCGGATGAAAAAGGTCGATGGCAAATTGCACGCACCGTCTTCGATCCTGAAACCAAGCGTTCAGAGATTACTTTTTTAACCGATACGGTTCGTTGGAACTTTAAACCTAATTTCAGTCCCGATGGCAGTCGGCTTACTTTCTTTCGTCGCTACGCCGCCAACGGTCCCTGCTGCGAGACATGGCTCTCTTCTATCTGTGTGATGAACGCGGATGGAAGCGGTCTGCATGAGATCATCACTGGTTCGGAGAGTTTCAATACCGAACCTTATTGGGCGCGCGACGGATCGCAGAGGATCAGTTTTAATCGCATGAATGTCGATGATCGCGGACCGCACTGGAATCAGGTTGATGGGGATCCCGGCCAGGAAGAGAGGTTGGCTCCTTGGGGTTGGGTGAATCCGCACTTAGCTGACGGGCGAGTTTTGGTGCAGCGCGGCGGGAAAACCTTCCTTGCCAAACCATCCGGGGATGGAAAGGCAAGTTACAGCGAGGTGAAACGTTCCGATGAACACTTCATCCACAAAATAGCTCTCTCACGCGACGAAAGCATGATTGCCTACCAAAAATGGGTGGATCGGGATCACAACATGTACAAAGGTGGCGTGATGGTATTTGCCAAGTTTGATGCTTCAATCCCAGCAATCACTGATGAAGTGATCTTTGATGATTTGGATCCTACCAGTCAGGCGTGGTATGTTTCGATTTCGACGGATAATCGGTTCTTGTTGTTCGCAAAAGATGGCGCGATCATGCAGTACGATGTTTCGAGTGGGATGACGGCGAAGGTGTCAGCGGATTCCGATCCGTACAAGGCCTATCCGACTTACACTACCTTTTCGAAGTGATGCGTTGAGTGATGCGGCCGATGAAGGCTGTGGGTAGTTGCCATCTGTTGCGGTGGTTGCCGCCGGTTCTCAAACTAAATTCTATTGAAGTTACAATTGGGCTATTTGGTTTGCCACATCTTTGTTTGTTTTGGTCAGTAATTGTTTGTTTTGTTCAGTATTTGTTGTTTTGTTCATAGGGTGGGTGACGTAATGCGAGTTGGTTTTGGTTCTTGGGGTAACGTTCTTACGTTGGTAGC
>JADHOA010000245.1 GCA_016779185.1 Rubripirellula sp. | reverse complement strand
GTGTAAAAGGAAATCACTTTCGTCGCGTCCCGATAGCTGATCATCAGAAACGGGGAGGCTTAATTACACAGGCTGGTTTCTTGGCGATGAACTCCGACTGGCCGGACTCACATCCGCTCAAAAGGTCGGTTTGGTTGCTGGAAAGAGTTCTCAATGATCCGCCTCCGCCACCTCCTCCTGCGGTTCCTCAAATCGACATCGCCGATCCTCGCATTGCTCAGATGACGCTGAAAGAGCGAATCGAGGACCATCGAAATCAGCCCGCTTGTGCATCATGTCATATTAAAATTGATCCGTGGGGTATCGCGTTCGAGAATTATGATGCGTTGGGACGCTGGCGTGATTCGATTGATGGAAAGCCCGTCGATTCGGATAGTGAATTGTTCAACGGTGAGATGCTTAGCGGGGTCGATGGACTGAAGCGTTTTTTGCTCTTGAATCGACAAGACCAACTTGTTCAGTCCGTCGTTGAAAAGATGATCGCCTATTCAATTGGACGCTCTTTGAGTTTTTCTGATCAAAATGAGGTCGAAAAAGTGGTCAAGCAGGTGCGATTGAAGGACGATGGGTTTCGAGAATGTCTGATCGCTATCATTGCGAGTGATCTCTTTTTGCAGTGGTAAGACTTGAGTATGTGTTGTTGTTCGTTGGTCGTTGGTGATCAAGCTATCCGTCTTTGGTGAATGGGTCATGGTGAATTCTGTATTCAAGCATTTGAATCGACGCAAGTTTCTTCGCGGCGCTGGCGTTGCATTGGCTCTGCCCCGTTTCTTGTCACTTGATGGTGAAGCGACGGCGGCTAGCGATTTCCAATCTCCAAAACGCATGGCTTGTTTTTATTTTCCAGATGGCGTACCGATGCCTCTGCCAGAGGATCCCGCCTATCAAGATTGGGCTTGGTTTCCTCATGGCGGTAACGGCGACTATCAGCTCACCAAATGTATGCAACCGCTGGAAAGTTTACGAAGTGAATTCACCGTGCTTTCCGGTTTTTCACATCCCAAATCGAGAAGTGTTCATGGTCATAACAATGCGGATCAATTTTTGACTGCTGCGTTGACCGGTGGAGGTGATCGCGAGTACACGAATACGATTTCGTTGGATCAAGTTTACGCCAACCATGTCGGTGACGAGACGCGATTTGCGTCCTTGGTCATGTCAACTGATGGCGGGACGGGAACGGCAAGAGGAACGCATACCATTTCGTTTGATCGACATGGTCGCCCGATTCCTGCTGAGCATCGGCCCAAGCAGGTGTTTGATCGTTTATTTGTGACCAGTGATGCGGAGTCGGCAAAGAGACTATTGCTCAATGAAAGCGCGCTGGACGAATTGCTTGAAGACGCAGTCAGGTTGCGCAGCACTCTTTCGACAGAGGATCGTCGATCTTTAGATGAATACCTCGATTCGGTACGGCAAGCAGAGGTAAAAGCAGAAAAAGCCAAAAAGTGGTTGGGGACACCCCTGCCAACGGTTGATGGTTCAGATCTAAATCTGGAACTCACAACTGACGAACCGCGTGAGTATCTGCGAACGATGTTTGAATTGATCTATCTTGCTTTTCGAACCGATTCGACGCGAGTTGCGACCTACCAGATTGGTAGAGAGAACGGAGTGGGGCGCAGCGATCATCTGGCGCGCGCGGTCGGTTTTAATCTCGCACATCAATTATCACACGAGACGAAAGAGCCAGGGGGTTGGGAACGGTTTGCGATTTACTGCGGTTTTTTAAATGAGGAGTATGCGAGGTTCTTGGAAAAGCTTCGTTCCACACCTGAGCCCATGGGTGAAGGATCGATGTTGGACAATACACTTAGCCTTTTTGGTTCCGCATCGAGTGCGTTTCACCTTTCAAGAAATTATCCATTGATCCTTGCTGGTGGAAAAAATTTCGGATTCAGACACGGTCAGTACATTAATCATGCTGGTTTGAATTTTCAGGGTGGCCCTTGGCTCGGGAGTCGCGAACCATGGCAAGATGAAGCCAAGGGGGAAGATCTTCCGCTCTCGAATCTTTACTTAACGATGCTGCGCCGTCTTGGCGTGGAAGTTGACGCATTCGCCGACAGCACCGGAGTCGTCGAACAAGTCTGATAGCAACATTCATCGCTGCGTTTTTCGGGGTGTCCCTGTCTCTTCGAGTACCTATTTTAGATGTTGATTCGGTAAGTTGATTTATCGCCCCTTGTTTTGCTGTGAACGTGGTACTTGGTGTAGATTGTGGAGACACCCATTCGCCACCTTGTTTCTCGAAAACCATTTTATTTAGGTTCCAATGATGATTTTTAGATCCGTATTGATTCTTGGACCGCTTTATCTTGGGTTGATGTTTTCTGGTGAGCGTTTTTCGAATGCCACGGAAATCACACACCGTTTTTTGGCATGTGGATCTCAAACCTACATCATGGAGGCCGATGGAACGAAAAGCTGGTCTTATCCATCAGCGACTCGAGATGGCTATGTTGCTGATGACGGATCGATTGTCTTGACCTTGAATCGTTCGGACAAATATCCCGGGGGAGCGGTAGTTCAAGTCGCCGAGGATGGAACAGAGACTTTGATCTGGAAGGGAACGCAGAGCGAGGTCAACAGCGCTCAACCGCTTGAGGGTGGCGGTTTTTTACTTACCGAGGCAGGCCCAAAGCCGCGGTTGATCGAGCTTGATTCAAACGGTCAGTTGAAGGTTGAGTTTGAGTTGACTTGTCAAAAAGAAAATCACCACATGCAGACTCGCATGGCAAGAAAACTTGCTGATGGGACGTATCTCGCACCCCACCTGCTTAATTTTGCCGTTCACCATTACGATGCAACGGGAAAACTTCTAGATAAGCTGGATACAACGGTTTCTGGAGATGACGAGCATCGAATCCACTCATGGCCTTTCACCGCAATTCGTCATCAAGGTGATCAAACCCTTGTTTGCTGCACCCATGGAAATCGCGTTGTTAATTTTGATGGTAATGGGAAAGTGGTTTGGACCCTAACAAACGAAGATCTTCCGGGTGAATGGTTGCAAGACCCGTGCGGAGCGCAGATTTTGCCCAATGGTAATTACGTCATCACAAGCTATGCGGCGGGTCGCAAAGATCCTAATGCTCCCAAGTTGATGGAAGTGACTCCTGACAAGAAAGTCGTTTGGACTTACCGTGATGGTCAAAACCTTGGGGTACACCACTTTCAGATTTTGTCGACCAACGGAAAGTCCCTAGATGGGCCGCCTTTGAAGTAGTGACGACCAAAATATTTGGCGTTGCGTAGTGAGATCCATCGAGCCTTTCACTTTGCAGACTGTCGTTCTGTATCGATTGTGGTTAAGTGTTGCCGGGTGCAAGAAATACTGATTGATGAGTTTCTTACCATCTTGCTACTGCTTGTCTTTCTCGGAAATACAGTACAGCTTGGAAGCAGTACGAATGAGATGTTTGCCACGAACCACCGCTGGGCAAGCGAGCGATAGTTCTTCGAGCGGGTTGCGAGCGAGCAGTTTATATTCAGGACCGATCTGAAAAACAAATGTTTCTCCGTCTTCACTCAGACAATACAGCTTATCGTTCACTGCCCAAGGTGATGCGGTAAATGATGCACCAGCAGGTAAACGCTGTTTGCCGAAAATCTCTTCACCATTGAACGCATCGTGGCAGGTCAAGAATCCTTGGTCATAAAGGGTGTATAGAAACTTGCCCACAGCAATTTGAGTTGTGTTGTAGGGTGATGCTGTGGGTTGATACCACGCAATCCATGGAGAGGTTTCGATCGACTCTCCTTCGGTGAGATTTCCGTGACCTCCAGGTTTAATTGCGTAGGTTGGTCGATGGCTATCGCCCACATAACCCGAAGAAAGGTAGACCATGCCATTGGCCGCGAATGGCGAAGGAATCACCAGTGACGACATCTGGCCATCAAACTCCCATAATAGCGTTCCATCGAGCGAGTAGCTGCGATTGCGTCGAAGTCCGGGAACGACGAGCTCGGTGCGAAGTTCATTCTGCCATAGGAGCGGAGTGGCCCATGAGCGTTTTTCTTCTCGGGTTCTTTTCCAAAGTTCCGCGCCGGTCTTTCCATCAAAGGACGCTACCCAAGAGTCCTCAAGATTGTCATAGACTACGAACACTTGATCTTTGTGCAGAACTGGTGATGCGGCCGCGCCGTAATCAAAAAAAGTTTTCTTAGGATCGAAGCGGCGATTCCATCGTTTTTCTCCATCAAGTGAATAACACCATAAGCCAACGTCGCCAAACAGCACATAGAGTTGCTCACCGTCGGTGACCGGAGTTTCTGCGGCATAGGTGCTCTTGGGGTGACGTGGAATCACAGGGACACCGGTGTGAGCTTCATCACGCCAGAGTTCTTTTCCACTGTTTAGGTCGTAGCAAAGAACGATCCAGTGATGAATGCTTGGAGATGGATTACGAACGCCTTGTCCTAAATACAGACCTTTCGCAGGTTTGCGATTCGGTTCATCACTTACCACCGTGCTGATGAAGACTTGATCACCCCACACCACTGGTGATGCCCATCCCCACCCTGGGATGTCTGCTACCCATTGGATGTTTTTCTCTCGATCCCATTCAATCGGAATGTTTTCGTGTTCCTTTCCAATTCCATTTCCACCGGTTCCACGGAACCTTGGCCAATTGTCATCCGCTTGTAGGTGAAGAGATGAAAACCCAAATGCAAGGATTAGTCCGATTTGCACCACGTAAAATTGGGTTTTACTGCACAGCATGTTGGCCTCGGGGATAGTTGATCGTATCGTTGAGTCGGGAGCCGAATCGAGCATTGTTTTTTTATTCGTGAGAATGATCCAACGCCCATCTTAAGGTTTTGATCGGATCACCGAGTGACAAGGAGTTCTAAGCCAATTCGATTGTCGGACGAAGAAGGCTGCGTAAAAAAATCAATGATTTTAGGAAAAGCTGGATTTGCAAAGTCGTTACTCTTAAGAAGATTGTTTGGGATATCGACGGCCATTAAGAATGACTCCGATCCAAGTATTCCGCACCAATAGGTGGTAACTCAAAAGTAGGATACAAGTGGTCGAGATGGTCACCAACGAAAACTTGAGGGCTGACGGAGCTACCCAGTCTTCGACTGCATCTTGAAGCAGCAGCACCAGAGGAAGATGTGCGAGGTAAAGCCAATACGATGAATCGGAAAGGTAGCGAGCCCAGTATCGCTCTTTGGAAAAACCGTAAGAGAAAATACCGATCATTCCAAATGTCATAAACCACGCGTAGGCAGATTGCAGGAGTGAAAAAATCATTCGCTGGTTTGGCGTGGAAGGTGAGATGAGCATCAGTCCACCAGCAAAAGTAATCAAACTCAGCATCATTAATGCAGAAACTTTGAAGATACTGGGACGATGTTGGGATTGACTATTGAAGTAAATGGAGCCGGCGAAGAAGAAAATTAGGTAATAAATAAAGATCGAAGCCGGCGGAAGTATTGCAACGGAGGTGTCAGGGCCAAACGCGTTTGGCATTCTTGCCATGAAGAATTGTGGGATCGCGGTGACAGGAATGAGCAGTGCATATCGCAAAGATGAGTGAATCCAACTAGGTGAATTACCGGTCCAGCCGATAGCCCGAGCCATTTCACACATAGCAATAAACAGGATGACAAACCAGCAAAGGAACCAAAGAAACCAAAGGTGATTAAACGCGGGGAAGTAGCGAAGGAATTGGAGGAATGGCCCCGGTGCATTGGCAGCTTGATCGGCTAGATCGGGTAGCACGATTGGCGGCTTACCCGTTCGTTCGCTGATGATCCTTGCGATCTGTTTCCGGCCAAGTTCGATGTCTTGCGCGTCAACTTGGATTTTTAGAAGTCCAGCAATCGTTTGCGTAATTCCCCAGTCAGCAAAAAGAAGTTCATGAGGCATCTGACCGTCATTGTTTGTTGCGTCTAGCTTTGCTCCAGCATTGATCAGTGCTTCAGCTGCCCTTGCTTTTCCAAAAAAACATGCTGCATGGAGAGGCGATGATCCATTTGACGGATCCACCAAGTTGACCTCTCCACCGCGATCAAGGTAGGTCTCTATGTCATCAAGGTTATCGCTGATGACAGCCACAAACAAATCAATCTCCAATCCCGATTTTTGAATTGACGAGTAATCCTCGCGTGTACTGAAACCCTCCGTTTCACCGTGTTCTTGGGTTTCGCTGAATGCATTGGTTTCGCTGAATGCATTGGGTTCATCTGGGGCACGATCGTTCGCCGTCGCGAACAACTCTGCAATTCCCTTGCGACCACTCTGCACTTTCTCTTGTTCAAGTTCGATTCCGGTTAAAGACCCAATCCATTTGGTGGTTTCCCAGTCCGAGGACAGAAGATCCATTGGGGTAAGACCGTCTTTGTTTTTTGCTTTTCGATCCGCCTTCGCATTGATCAACACCGTGGCCGTCTCGAGCTTGCCGTAAAAACAGGCAGCGTGCAGTAAAGAAGAACCGCTGCTGGGATCGATCTGATTTTTGTCACCTCCATTCTCTAGATAAACTTGGAGGGTGATCGCGTCATCCGTAAAAATCGAAGCCCATGGATTGATTTCATTGTCATCCTGAACCGTAGCATTTGCTAGATGCTCTGGATGATTTGACTTTTCCACCGGACCTTGATCGGCGAATGTTGTGGCGTTGGTAAGTTCAACACGTTGTTTGTCATTCCCTCTGACATAGCCTTGTGCGACCCACCAACAAGGCGTGACAGTAGCCATTGCAAGAAGGAGTGGGATAAAGATT
>JADHOA010000244.1 GCA_016779185.1 Rubripirellula sp. | reverse complement strand
CCGGCACGGTCAAGTATTCTGATCAATAACACACAGAAATACGAATCAAGGACATGAGTATCCAACCGTCACCGTCACAACTCAATTTTGTGTGACATTTTTAGCGGACGCGATACTTTAAAAGCTGACCATGTTCATCCTTGATTGTGTTTCACTTCACCTTCTCGGAAGGAGCGATTCCGATGATTCAACCATGCATCAAAACGAGAAGCCTGCTGCCGCTCGCTGGCTTTGTATTTTGCACCTCGCAATTTTTATTTGGAAACGACAACTGGCTTGAATTCCGTGGCTCGAATGGGCACGGCGTTGTCAACGATCAGGTTCTTCCTAAAACATTTGGCGAGTCTGATCATGTCACCTGGAAGACGGAACTACCCGGTCGCGGGTGGTCGTCGCCAGTGGTTTCTGATGGCATCGTCTGGATGACCACTGCGATTGAAAAAATACCGACCGAGGAAGAACGAGTAGCGATGCTTCGGGATGGTGGAATTCCAGAGAACAAATACAAACAACTCGCTATCGCCAGCTCCATCACTCTCAAGCTCCTTGCTGTCGATCTAAAGTCTGGATCTTTGCTGCAATCCATTGAATTGGACTCGGAGATCAAACCAGACGCGATTCATTCGGTTAACAGCTACGCGTCGCCAACTCCGGTCATCGATGGCGACAAAATTTATTGTCACTTTGGGACCTACGGCACTTTTTGTGTTGATCGACTGACCGGAAAAATCGCATGGAGTCGCCGATTACCGCTGGCGCATTCAGTGGGCCCGGGGTCGTCACCTTTCATCCACGGTGAAAGACTGATTCTGATTCAGGATGGTATGGAAAGGCAATATGTAGCAGCGTTGGATAAAACCACAGGTGAGACGCTATGGGAGACGGATCGCCCAGAGATGGAGGCTCCGACTGGCGATCAGAAAAAATCGTTCTGCACCCCGATCGCAATCACCGACAAAGGCGGGCGTGAGCAGTTGATCTGCATGGGATCTCAGTGGATGGTGGCCTATGCACCCGAATCAGGAAACGAAATCTGGCGATGCTACCACGGCAAAGGATTTTCGGTCGTCCCTCGCCCGATTTATGACGCTGAAAGACAAACGGTCTTCTTTTGCACCGGTTTTGGAAAACCACAACTTTGGGCAGTTGGCGTGGATGGTTCAGGCGATATCACTGACACCCACGTTCAGTGGGTGTCGAGACAAGGAATTCCGTCCAAGTCCTCTCCGCTGCTCCACGACGGAAAAATCTACGTCGTCGCCGACAATGGTGTCGCAAGCTGCATTGATAGTCGCAATGGTGAAGAAATCTGGAAGCACCGCATCGGCGGTGATCACTCTGCCTCGCCCGTGCTCGTTGGTGGATTGATTTATTTTGGATCTCACGAAGGCCAAGTCACCGTGATGAAACCGGGCGACCAACCTGAGGTTGTCGCGGAAAATCAATTCGAAGGAAAGATCATGGCTTCGCCAGCGATCGTCCAGAATTCCATGCTCCTCCGGACCGAACACGCAATCTATCGCATTGAATAAAACAACTCTTTCTTATTGAGACCGGACGAGGTTCGATCCGTAAAAACCATGGTGTGATTGTTGAGAAAACTCGCACACCGGGCGAGCGATGCGAGAGGAACTCAGCGCTGATGGATTCAACGATTTCCAACCAGCAGGATCCCCTCTGGATGCCAAAGGGTCGATTTTTAGTCGGAATCTCCGGGGGAAGCGCGAGCGGTAAAACAACCCTCGCGAAAAAAATCACTGCGATTGCACCCGACAAAGTCACTCTGCTTGAACTTGATCGCTTCTACCGTCCTCTTCAACACGGAGAGGACGCGGAAGCAAAAAACTACGATCACCCAAAGGCATTGGACTTTGAACTTCTGCACGCGGTTTGCAACGAACTAAAATCCAAAGGAACGTGCAGCGTTCCGATTTATGATTTCTCTCGGCACGACCGCACGGGAATGGAACGAATCGATGCAAATCCGATCATTGTCGTGGAGGGCATCTTAGCTCTCTGGGATCAGCAAATCTGTGATCTCTTTGAATGTCGATTATTTGTGGATGCCCCTACCAATGAACGATTTACGCGGCGACTAAAACGCGATCAACATGAACGGGGTCGAAATCGCGATTCAGTCCAAAAACAATGGATCGAGACGGTCGAACCGATGTACGAACAATTCGTAAAACCAACACAGGCACGCGCGGACCAAACGATTGATGGAACATCCGATTTGGACATCGTCGCTGCAAACTTGCTGCTGGCTTGGCAAGCTCTCAGATAACCTAATTTTCCTCACGCCTAATCTAATCCACCTGACATCCAATTCAGTCAGAATTTGATCAAACGTCATTGCACTCGAATCAGCGTACTTTGAGAATGACTCTTAAACTCAGGGGCATACATACATTCGATGCTTGCCACACCACTTTGATATTCTCCGCGAAGTTGAACTCGTGAAGCGTACTCGAACACGTAGGTACCCTTGGGCAGATAGTCGATAAAGAAATGGCTCGCGGTATCTCGGGTTGACTGATAATAAGCCAATCCATCTTGATACTTGTAGCTGGAAATCACATCGACCGGTTCAGTACCGCTCCCTCGCTGATCTTTGAGATGGAGATATTCCATATCACGATCACTACGAAGCACGATTCGGACCACCAATTCGTCCCCAACCCGAACCGCGCCGTCAAAAGGCTGGAGGACGGGACCCGAAGGTGTGTTCACCCGCACATAAAGTTGCTTTTTGAGCGACAGAGGCGTGTCGTCGTGCGGAGTGACTTTGCCAAGATCCTCGAGGTATTGCCAATGTAAACCACCCCACGCGACGCCCTGGTCGACCTTTTTGACGACAATCTCGCCGAGTTCCGGGCGTACTTCCGAGTTGTTCAACTGCTGTTGGTAGAAGCCCGTTCCCGCCTCCGCGGCTTCAGGCTCAATAGCGTCTCCACCGAGCGAAACCGAGACCAACTTGTCGGAACTCAGCATCTCCGATCCTCGAAGCAGTAGAGCGTAGACGGCATCTGCAGTGGCTTTGGTGGTTTTCCAATCTCGAGTTTGTTTTTGCTTCAGCAACCAAACCTTGCAATCCTCGACGGCTTTTTGATCGTTCATCACCTCGTCAAACGCTTCGATCATCATCGCTTGTGTTTCGATCGGAGCACGATACCACCACCACGATAGCTCGGTATCTCTCCAATACATGCCCATCTCTTCGTCACTAACGGATCGCTCTCGAATCGATTGCATAATACCTTTGGCTGAATCGAGATCACCGAAGCGTTTGAGTGCAACCGCGAGATGCGACTGCGATTGCCGTTGACCCAACTTCAGCCAATGCTTCTTGGACTGTGATAGCCAGTACTTGACTGCTTGCTGATGTGTGTCCGCAATTGGCTGATCGGCCAAGAAAAAACTGCGTCCATAGAGATAAAGTGCAACGGTGCTAGAAAGATGATTCTTGTCGCGATCAATAGGCTTGATGCGTTGAAACATCTCATGCATCCACTGATCAAGGTGCCCCAGCGACTTAATCGCCGGATTCATATCCGCATCAACTCCGAGGTGTCGCAGCCGACCAAAACCAGTCATGATATAAAGGGTAATGTAGTGGTTCTCTTGACCACCTGGCATCCACGACCATGCACCACTGGTGAGCTGATTTTGACTCAGCTTGCGTGAAGCGCGAGACAATTCATCATCGAGTCGATTGGCATCAAAAAGAACACCGACATGACGACGTGCCTGACTCTCCTGTTTCGCATCTGTCAGCCAAGGAGTCTCTTCTAGCATCAGTGATTTAAGATCCTGATTCTTTTCCATTGGACTATCCAGTGCATCGGTATTACGCCAACGCTGAAAAACTTCTGCCATTCGCGGGTCGCTCGCCGCGATATGCTGTGCAAGAGAGTTCGCATAGAAACGATTGAACACCTGCTCGTTGCATTCGTGCGGATACTCCATCAGGTAAGGCAGAGCGAGAACCGCGTACCAAGCCGGATTCGAAGTCATCTGCAAAGTCAGTGACTGATGTTCGAGAGTCTGTGAATTGCCTGAGGCAAGAAGTCTTTGAAATTGAAATTGCCGCTCACCCGGGCCCCGAATCGGAAGCTGAATCGACTCTTGGACAAGTACGCGTCGCGGTAGCACTGGCACGAAACCCTCTTCACCATCAGATAATCGACCACTGGAACCAACGGCTTGGTACTTCAAGAAACCGATTCCATCTGGCACCTCTAACCGCCACGAAAAAGTACGGGACTCCCCCCCTGGAATTTCGAAGGGCTGACTTGGATTTGAATTACCGAGTTCCACGTCGGCATCGTCACCGGTGTTCAAATCACTGAGCGACAATCTCACCAAACCTGACTGCACGGTGGGAGATTGATTGGTGACCTTTACCGTAAATTCCACCTGATCACCTTCCCGCAAAAACCGTGGGGGATTGGGCTGCACCATCAGATCTTTACTCGTTACCGCTGATCCCTTGAGCAAACCGCCGCGCAACGACGCGTCATGAGCGAATCCGAGAAACTTCCACTGCGTCACAGCTTCGGGCATCGTGAAAGTCATCTTCACCGTGCCATCTTCATCGGACACAAGATGAGGGAAAAAGAAAGCGGTTTCGTTAAGATTTTTCCTGACAACCACTTCACTAAGATCAGGAGCGTTTGCATCATCAACCTTACCCACCTCGGCTCGATCATCGGGAGCCGCCGCTGCATTGGCAACCTGTTTTTCCATTGCACCCGCCGGAGCATCCATAGCCGCTGCCATTTCCATCGGAGCCATCATGGCGTCGGACATCATCTCGCCTCCACCGAATGCACGACCACGTCGCATCCGCATGCCAAGCATTACCTGATCTTGCAGAATCAGTTCGGGCAGATGCCGATACGTCAGGCTCGAATCTCTTGACTCAACGACCCAACCTCGGTGAATCACGTTCAGCATCTTGATCTGATTTTGAAAGACAGGTTGAACATAGGAGTAGTCACGACGAAAAACACCAAATCCAGCTGGCCAGTCATATGCCATCAATGCGTCGAGAGAGGCGTCGTATAGCGTGGCAACCATCTCGGCAACATGAGCTTGCGCCTGCTCTCCAGTGATCACCGCGGTCCAGGTTTCCTTGGCACCGGGTTCCAATTTGGAAACCAATCGCTCCCATCGCACATCCAGATCCCGGTCACTCCATGGCACATCGACGAACTTTGATTCTGTGTAGGCTCGATTCTCCCGTACCATCGTTGACCTGACGTGGAAACCGCCTCGCATCGATTTGGTTACCCGTTGCTGAATGGCTTGCTGTGTGCGATTCGAGTCGGTCCAAAAACTCTGCAGCAATTTCCCTCGATGCTCAATTTCAATGTATGCCTTGGCCGATGAGTAACCACTTCCCCACAAAGCGTAATACTCTTTACCGGCCTCAATCGAATCGCTGGGTGACGCAAATAGATAAGGTACTTTTAGATCCAATTTTTCTGCATCAGGATTTAGCACCCGCAGCAGCAGCTCGGCCGTGACGTTTTGCCCAAACCTGTCGGTGGTTGCAAGTTTCGCTCGATAGATACCAGCATCAAGCGATACTTTTGATAGAAACACTCCCGCACCATCGGTCTCGAAGGGCACCTCTTTCACTAAATTACCTAGCTCCCAAGACAAGGGATTATCTGCTGATGGAGGTGGCTGGCGATCGAAACGCACGGGAGAAAAACTACCGGGCAATGTTGGACGCTGAACCATTTCAGGCTGTTGCAGTGCATAGATCTGAATGACTCCAGCGGCTGATTGCCCTTGGCCATCAATGGTCGTCGTGGTGACATCAATCGAAATATCGTCTTGGTTAGTCAACCACTCAGCTGCGTTCATGGATGCAGCCAGCGTGGTGTAGCCAACTCGCAGGGATCGTTGACTGGATCGAGTCTCCCCGGTGCGATCGATTACATCGGTGTAGATCGTGAACTCGAACGTTGGCTCTGAGTCCTTCTGCACCGACAGATCGGGCTTAGCTTCAAAATCAACCGAGAATTTCCCGAGTGAATCCGTCTCGGTAACACCGTTTGCAATTTCTTGACTCGAGTTATTTTGCGGCATCCACCAGTAACGCCAAGACCACCACATCGGATAACGCACTTGCCTAACCACGCGCCAACGCACCTCGGCAGCATCAATCGCAGCGCCGGTGTAAGCAGTCGCTTTTCCTTGGAGCTGCACTGCGGTACCAAGTTGAGGAGATTGTTCAGGTGCGTCTAATTCAACCTGAAACTTGGGTCGCTTGTATTCCTCTACCGAAACCTGAGCTGCGCCGGCAGGTCCCTCAATGACCCTAATATTCATTCGCCCTAGCAGACCATCACCAGGAGCCGTCACACTACCGCTAAAGCTCCCATATTCGTTCGTCTGATGTCTGACTCGCTCAACCTCTTGTCCATTGGCATCCGTCAGCGCGATGGTCACATCCCTATCCGCAATTGCCTTATAATTATCGTTCTCGGTATCGACGGAAATCGCGATTCCCTTGTAGCGAATCGTTTGTCCGGGTCGGTAGATAACACGGTCCGTGAAAAAGCGAGTCTGTTCCCTTGAACGCTGCGGTCCTGATTGATAACTACGCAAATAGCTAAAGGTGGCCAATGACTGACCGTTGTGTGAGGCAACCACCTTAGCGATCGTCCGGTTGGCACCCCGAATCTCAAATAGCCCGTTCTCATTTGTCTTCACCGAAGGGACGGATACAGGTT
>JADHOA010000243.1 GCA_016779185.1 Rubripirellula sp. | reverse complement strand
GACTTTACGCACCCCGCTTTTACGCTCCAGTCGATCGACGCTCAGCAGCGTTTCTCAGAAGTCAGTGGTGTGAATGGTGTGAGTTTTTGTGGAGCGTATTGGGGTTACGGATTCCACGAAGACGGTCTCAAGAGTGCGATTGCGGTTGGAAAGCAATTCGGACTTTCCCTCGAAGACATCACACGTCCTGTATGCATGGCGAATACCGTCGATGCCACTGACGAGCGATTAGACCCTGCGATGGATCATGTTGCTTCACCGATCAACTCCCCGTACCATCGAGATCTTGGTAACGATGGTTCGAACTGCATTGCGGAGGGCTCATCGAGTAGGGGGCGAAATCAGCATGCATAGTTGTTTGTATCGTGGTTATGTGAGGCATCGGCGTGGCACACCCGAGCATGAGTTTCGCTATTCAACCTCTTGGGCCTATTTTGATCTTTTGGAGCTGGATCAGGTAATCAGTAGTTGTTGGTTACTTAGCAAGAGGCGTTTTGCGCCCATCAGTTTTCGTCGAAGTGACCATTTTGGTGACTCCAGTCAGAGTCTGATTGAGTTGGTTCGCGAGAAGCTATTTCGAGAAACTCAGTTGACCTTTGACGGTCCTATAAGATTGCTAACACAGTTCAGTCATTTCGGGATTTACTTTAGCCCACTGAATGTCTTTTACTGCTTTGATTCCAATCAAACACTTCAGGCGATGATTGCTGAGGTGACGAATACGCCTTGGAATCAAAAGCACACCTATGTCCTATGGGATGCAAACCGGGTCGCCGGCAGTACATCTCGATATTCGCATGCGAAAGATTTTCATGTTTCGCCGTTCATGGGAATGGAAGCGGAGTACCACTGGCGAATTCCCGCGCCGACGGATGTTCTGAACCTATCGATCGGATCGGTGCGTGATGGCGAGCGAATTTTTCATGCTGATTTAAATCTTCGTCGGTTTCCAATGACCGACAGGCAATTGTTCCGCAATGTGTGCCGGTACCCGGTAGCGACGTTGCAAATTTTGGGGGCGATCTACGCCCAAGCTTTTCGACTTTGGATGAAAAAATGTCAGTTCTACCCTCACCCGCAACTGCAACCGGAAGCGATGCCGGAATCTCGATTGACCTCCCCCACTTTACCGACCTCGGACTCGCCGGTTCATCATTAATTTCTGGGTGGTTTCGACGTGCAGTTTTTCGCAAGCTGCAAGCGATTCATTCAGGCATGCTCGAGATTCACGATGGTGACGGAGTGAGTACCTTCGGTGATCGCGAAAGTGACCTGCACGTCAGCATCCGTGTACATGACTCAAGTTTTTATCGCTCGGTTGCCGTCGGTGGCAGCATGGGAGCAGGCGAGTCCTACATTGATGGGGCGTGGTCGTGCGATGATTTGACAAAGTTGATTCAGCTCTTTTCACGCAATCTACGATGCTCGGGCGAGCTGGGTGGTTTTCTTGAATCAATCGTTACCATCGCAAGGAAGGTGACACACCGACTGAACCGCAACACCAGGCGAGGAAGCCGACGCAACATTGCAGCGCACTACGATTTGAGTAACGATTTCTATAAGCTTTTCCTTGATGAGACGATGACATATTCCAGTGGAGTGTTCAACACTCCGGACGACTCGATGAGGGAAGCATCGATTGAAAAATATGATCGGCTTTGTCAAAAACTTGATCTGAATAACACGGATCATGTTTTAGAAATCGGTACGGGGTGGGGCGGGTTTTCGATTCACGCGGCAAAAACCTATGGTTGTCGCGTTACCACCACGACCATTTCGAGCGAGCAACATGAATTTGCCCGACAACGCATAGCGCAAGAGGGGTTGCAAGACCGAGTGACCCTTCTGCAAAAAGACTATCGCGACTTAACCGGTCAGTACGACAAGCTCGTTTCCATCGAAATGATTGAGGCCGTCGGGCACGAATACCTTCCAACTTATTTTCGAACCTGTTCTGATCGATTAAAGCCTGACGGTCTTTTTGCGTTCCAGGCGATCACGATTCCTGATCAGCGGTACGAGAGTTACCGTCGCTCGGTGGATTTTATTCAGAAGTATGTTTTTCCAGGTGGTTTTTTGCCTTCGGTCGGAGCATTATCGGCGGCAGTCGGAAAGTACACCGATATGCAATGGATCCACTTTGAAGACTTTGCCGAGCATTATGCTCGAACGCTCGAGTGCTGGAGAGAAAAGCTCTTTGAAAATATTGTCGAGGTTCGCAAATTAGGAATGAAAGACTCGTTTTTGCGTTTGTGGGAATTTTACCTTTGTTACTGTGAAGGTGGATTTCGAGAAAAGCAGATCGGAGTGGCTCAGATTCTTTTGCAGAAGCCGGGTAACCGGCGTCCCGCTAGTTATCCGGGGCTTGGCGAAGTATGAGAAATTGGCTCATTCTTTTTTGCATCGTTGTCATCGGGTCGATGACCTGCGTTACGACGATGGCGTCACTGGATCGTAGTGTGTTAAAAGGCGGGGTTGGCCTGTGGCCTGATCCCTGGTTTATCGCGACTTTGTTGGACGCGTATTTCGGATTTCTGACTTTCTATCTCTGGGTGATTTACAAGGAAACGACCTGGGCAACGCGGTTTGGTTGGCTTGTTTCGATTCTGTTGCTCGGGAACTTTGCCATGTCCGCATACTTGTTATGGAAGGTCCTCCGGTTGCGACCCTTCACCATCGAGGCGTTACTACTGCGTGACATACCCAGTGGCCAATCTATTGAAAAAGCGAGTGCTTGATGACCCTAATCCAAATGGCTGAAAAACGTTGGCTGCCGGATCCTGTGATTCGTATGGGGATGAGGCGTTTGCTTCGCGAGCGATTGGAGCAAGAGCATCAAATTGCGGGCGGTAATCATGTCGCCGCAGTTGACGCGTTTGCAGAGCGTCAGCGCCAAAGTGTGGTGACAATCGAGACGCATCTCGCCAACGAGCAGCACTATGAGGTGCCCGCGGCATTCTTTCAGCGAGTGCTCGGTAGCCGACTCAAGTATAGCTGTGGGCTCTGGGGAGATGACGCCGCAACACTGGATTCGTCCGAGGTGGCGATGTTGCGATTGTCCTGTGAAAGAGCTGGCATCGAAGATGGGATGCGTGTTTTAGATCTTGGTTGCGGATGGGGGTCCATGACCCTTTGGCTCGCAGAGCAATATCCAAATTGCCAGATCACTGCACTTTCGAACTCCAAGGGGCAGCGAGCATATATCGAGGGAGTTTGCCGGAAACGAGGGTATGAAAACGTCCGGGTTATCACGACCGACGCGGGTGAGTTTGATACCGATGATCGTTTTGATCGAGTGATTTCAGTGGAGATGCTCGAGCACGTGAGAAATCATGAGCATCTGTTTGCCAGAATTTCTAGATGGTTAGAGACCGATGGTTTGTTCTTCGTTCACGTATTCTGTCACCGACAACTCGCCTACACGTTCGAACAAGAGGGCGAGAAAAACTGGATGGGAAGGCATTTTTTTTCCGGCGGAATCATGCCCTCCGAAGATTTGTTCGCTCGTTATCAACGTGATTTGTTGATCAAAGATCAGTGGTGGGTGAACGGTAACCATTATGCGAAAACGTCGGAAGCGTGGCTCAGTAAGCTTGACCAGTGCCAAGCACAGGCGAAGAAGATCTTGAGTGATGCTAACCCTCAAGAGTCAGCGAGAGTTTTGGTGCAACGCTGGAGAATGTTCTTTATGGCCTGCGCTGAGTTGTTTCGTTTCGATGACGGAGAGCAATGGGGAGTTGCACACTACCGGTTCGGGGTGAACCGAGAAAGTGATCAGGCAAGATGACTTTGTCGAGTCTGCTGCTGATTAACGCCGTAATGATTCTGACACTGACCACACTATTGTGGTTGGCGAGTTTGCGTCTAAAAGACGTCAGTATTGTCGATCTTTTTTGGGGCTTTGGTTTTGTTGTCATCGCATGCGTTTCTCTCTGGAAGGCGGAGCTGTCAACCAATCGAGGGTGGTGTCTCGCGGTACTGTGTTCGATCTGGGGGCTACGTCTAACCTTGCATCTCTGGGCCAGAAATCACGGTCGACCGGAAGATTACCGGTACGCTGAGATGCGAGAGAAGCGAGGCAGTGGTTTTTGGTTCTCGAGCCTTTGGGTTATTTTCTGGTTGCAGGGTGCGGTCATGTGGGTCGTCTCGTTGCCATTACAAGTGGGGAATGTCTCGACCGATGAAATGTCTTGGCTGAATCATTTCGGTCTGGTCATTTGGCTAATAGGATTTCTTTTTGAAGCCATCGGCGATTTTCAATTGGCAAGGTTCAAACGGCAGGCCCAAAAGGCGAGTAGCGATGCTGCGGTGGGCCGCGGTGGGGGTGTGATGGATCAAGGCCTGTGGCGTTACACGAGGCACCCCAATTACTTTGGCAATGCGTTGATTTGGTGGGGACTCACCTTTGTCGCTTTGCAAGTTGACTCAATTTGGCTGCTAATCAGTCCGACTCTGATGACATTTCTTTTACTCAAGGTTTCTGGCGTTGCGATGTTGGAGCGTTCGCTTGCCAAACGATCGAGTGAGTATCGAGACTATATGATGCGAACGAGCGCTTTTATTCCTCTACCGCCAAAGCGACTAGCAAGTAAGGGGAGTTAAACTTGCAGGGGATTGATGCATATGAAGTGTTTCGTGATGTTCACTTGTTTACAGCGATTACGTGACGACCAAAAAAGCATTTGAGTTGTTTCAACGATTGAATTGAGTCGGAGAAGGATCAGGTCTGGGATGTCGGAAATTGATTATCGAGAGCGATTGAGATCAGGCTTTGATTCATTGCTCTGCGGAAATGATCCTTTGCAGAGTGTGGAGTCGTGGATTTGGTCAGAACTGCAAGTTGGTTCTGTTAGTCGCGAGCATCCGTGGAATCTTGGTTGTCTGAGTTCGGTTGAAAAGACCAAGGAGGGAATGCATTATCCGCGTTCGCGGACGGTGGTTTTGCGAGCAAGCGACGTTGTTGAAAAAACGTTGGATTTTCATACCGACAAACGGTCAGCAAAGATGTGCTCGCTGCTTGATCCCGATAACGAGACTGGAGTTTGTTGGCTGTTTTACAGTCATGAAACAAAAATACAATTGCGAATGGATGCGTCTTACCGGATTTTAGATTCGACCGAGAACCGTGCTTATTTTGAGGCCACACCTGATCCATCAAAACGTGTTTATGCATCGGTTGAACCACCCGGCAAATCATTGGCTGCAGCGTCAATGGGGCTGTTTGATATCAGAGTGGAAAGTGCGCTTGCCAATTTTTGTGTCGTGCGTACAAAGGTTCATTACGTTGATCTTGTGATGTTATCGCCAAACGGTAACAAACGACTGGGTGTTGATTATCAAACACCCAGTGAAGGACCAAAGGTGAGTTGGTTGGTTCCCTGATAGATGGTTGATTTCGTTATTTGTTTTATTGTGTTTTGATTGATCCAATCTCTTTTCTATTTGCTAACACCATGGCTCAAGACTTTCATCACAATTTTGATCGCGTTGAAGACTACTTGCATCACCGTTCCCCATATCTGTTGGTTGATAGGGTGGTGGCGGTTGAGAGCAAGCAGATTGAAACGGAGAAGGTGATCACGGGTGAGGAGTTTTTTCTTCCGGGGCACTTTCCCGGCGTCTCCATTTTTCCTGGTGCCATGATGCAGGAGATGACGACGCAGTCCGCTGGCATTCTCATTGCCGCACGGTACAACCCGATGAAGGAATACAATACACACGATCCCAAGTTCAATCCGTTTGCACTGGGCGTGCTGGTTCGCGTTACGCGTGCAAAGTTCCAGGGTTTTGCTCGGCCAGGTGATGTGCTGCGCGCGACTGTGGTTCTGAATGATCGGTTCGATACGATATTCGATTTTTCTGCAACGCTTAGAGTCGGTGATCGGGTGATTATGAAGAATCAATTCCGTTTGGCGAACATCCCAACCGAGGCTCTCTACGGTGATGACGCCTAAATATATTTGGGTCGGCTTATTTTTAGTAATACAGGTTTCGTTATTTAGTTTCGGGGGTTCATGCAATTTACCTCTGACGATCTACGTTTTTGCTTCGTATGACTTTTCTGGCTGATCTTTTGATTCACGCCTTGTCGCATGTTGATCTTACTGCATTGCGCCCCCAAAATCTCGACGTCGAATCTAGTTCCATTTGCTTCGAGAAATGCTATGAAGTTGAAAGATCTTGTGTGCCGCCTTGTGATGATTGTTTTGCTTTTTGCGAGGCTGGCGACTTTTGAGATGTCGAACTTATCGGCCGAGGAACCCAGTGGAACTTGGGTTTCCATGTTTCCCAATGAATCTTTCGATGGTTGGAAACGCACCAATACGCCACCTGAGACGTGGTCGTTTGAAGATGGTTTGTTGGTCTGTAGCGGAAAACCCATCGGTGAGCTTCGAACGACCGAGATGTACCAGAATTTCATCATGGAGTTGGAGTGGCGACACATGGTGCCAGGCGGTAACGCGGGTATTTTTGTTTGGGCGGACGACATCACCGCGAAGGGCGTTCCTTTTCATCGTGGTATCGAGGTTCAGGTTTTAGAAAACGACTACGGTAATACGCCGTCTTATACGACGCATGGAGATATTTTCCCGATTCACGGTGCCACCATGGTTCCCGTTAACGGGCGCGGCGGAAGTCGAGCGTTTCCAACCGAGAGTCGTTCCAAGCCAAGCCCGCAGTGGAATCACTATCGGATTGTTTGTCGCGACGGTGAAATTTCGTTGGCAGTCAATGGAAAGGAAGTCACGCGAGGGA
>JADHOA010000242.1 GCA_016779185.1 Rubripirellula sp. | reverse complement strand
AAGAAGGGACCTATCCGTTGCCTGAAGCTCAGCGCGACCGGTTCTTATTTCATGTTGTGGTCAATTACCCCTCGCGTGATCAAGAAAGTGAGATTGTTGACAGGACAACGTCAACCTTTGTTTCGGAAGTTGAGGCGGTTGTTAATGGACAGCAGATACAGCAATTTCAGGAAACCGTTCGGCGTGTTCCTTTGCCGCCGCATGTCAAAGACTGGGTGCTCGATGCCGTGCGTTCCATTCGACCGGCTGATCCAGATTCTGAATCGTGGGTGAAGGAGTTAATTGAATGGGGGCCAGGTCCACGTGCGTCACAGCAGTTGGTACTCGCTGCCAAAGCTAGGGCGTTGCTCAAAGGAAGAACGCACGTCACCACCGAGGATGTGCAAGTGCTGGCATATCCTGTGCTTCGACATCGTATTGTGCCGACGTTTGCGGCAGAGGCCGAAGGTATAACCGTTGATGATCTGATCACTCGCATGATTCGTCAGCAAACTTCGGCGCCAGCCAAAGTGATTTAGTCTCCCGAGTCATCACTTGCGTGATACCTTGGCGGTCGCGGTTTGGCCCAGAAAAAAATAGGCGATTTGCCCAGCGTCGTTGAGAATTGCTGATGGATCAATCGATCGACTTAGTACTTGAGGGCGAATCCGATTAGTAAGACTGATTGCGTGTGTTAGTGGGCGTGGTACTGCGCTGCAAGCAACAGACCGCGCTTGGGAAATGCCATCGCTAGGCGTTTCAGTTCATCCGGGGTTTGGATGGAGCCCAATCCGATGCGTTCGATTGAATCTGCTGAAAGCTGACTTCGAATTATGATTTGATAGTCTTCACTTAGTGATCCAATTCGATCGAAGGGAACGGCTTTTTCATCCCAAGGTGTAAAATCTTCTGAGTCTTGTTCGTCCGCAGTTGGCTCATCGGCTACGAATTCGGTGTCGCCGTGCGATGCGATTTCCTCTGTGATATCGCTCCATACCACAATCGTTCCACCGCTCTGGGTGTACCTAGTTGCTGCCTCCGCTGCTCGGGCGATATTGAGCCATGTTTGCTGAGACGGGCCCCCTTCAACCACTGCAGTGACAAAGTCGCATAAGTCAGCGGTGGAAGTTTCGATGGCAGCTTGCCGTGCCGATTCGATGGATCCACATTCAATCTTTGCGACCCGCCCATGTTGGTTTGGTGTTACTGAAAGAATGATTTGAACACCCAGCAGCCATGCTGGTTCTTCCGCAGTACCGGACATTGCCTCGGGGTCCTGCTCAGCCGCATCGGAATCACCCCAAGTATCGTTTTTTGCCCGCGATTGGTGGTGACGCCGACGCGCGTTAGCATCCGTGAATGTCGGGTAGATTCCGGTAAGATCATGCGGTCCATTCGCCGAAACGTCCGACGCGCGTTTCGTAACAACTGGTAGAACCAGATCCGCGTCGACCAGCCAGCGATTCAAATAGACAGGTTCATCGTGAACGTCTGGGCCCAGATATCGAAACGAAGCTCGTTTTTCGGTTTGGTGCAGATGCACGGTCGCTAATTCACCTACGAGTGATCGCAGTACGGCGAGATCACTTGAGCTCGTCTCGGTGCTAACGACGATGTCAATTTCGCCGGCACCGTTGGCTTGCAGCTGCGTGAGTAACGCAGAGATGACCCGATCGATCGCGGGGAGATTTGTATCTAGCGCGATTGCAATGTGGTCCCCCGTCACGATCGCGGATGCGAGAGGGGGAAAATCGGTCGGCATTTCTAACGCAGATCGGGTAGCGGATGTCACGTCGGTGACTTCGTGAGTCGGCAGCGGCGAGAGGTTCTGCGAGTCGATCTGGGCGAGAAGATCGCATACCGCTGCGATCGAATCTTTGAAAGTTCTGGAATTGGGATCTAAATCCGTCATGTCTACCGTTTCGGGTTAGAGACTTATTTGTTTTGAGCGACACGTCAACCGTGACTCGTAGGGTGATTTTGGTAGACGCTGTCGCTTAAACCGTGATAAGCAATTCGGCACTTATTCATTCATGGCTCGGATTATCTCGTCGAACGCCGAAACATCTTCGTAAGGGCATCGGAAATTCTTACTTCGGGAAGCCTGTTTTAACAGGGAATGTATCGATACAGCGTGGTCGCTTTAAGGGGGGAGTGTGGAAACGGGATGCTCGTTTTTTCCCCACAGCCCTGGATTTGTATACAGAACTCTTTCGAGATTTTTGGGATTGGCAGGCAGAAAAACTGCCCTAGATCCGCCTAAATCAATCGCGTCGATCATTGATCGGTTGCGCTGCGTTGGTGTGATCGTTGCGATTTCGTAGTCGTATCATTCTTTATACGAACGGGGCAGGCAATTTTTAAACGATCTTTCAGCAAGTCTCCTGACATCATTTGAGCTGGAAGCGAATTTTACATGTGACGCGTGGCTCGAAAAATGCACTTGTCTCATTCGAGTGCCTGCGTCCAAAATGACCACCGTGATGGAACACAACTCTCTGCTAGGTCAGTTGATGGGCAATGGAATTTGAATCGAAAACCAAGCATCCAGCCCAGCGTGACTGGCCTTTTATCTCAAAAGGCGAAAAAAGTGGCGTTCGTCCGCAGCAACCTCTTGCGAGGTTTTTGAACAAGGTCTTTTTGTTCTTTTTACTTGCCTCAGTCGGCTTGATAGCAATTCGTTGGTTCGGCCAAACCGCGATCACGGCAGATGATTTCGACGCCTTGAATCGCACAGAGAAGATCGCGTGCTTGGCGGCACTCTCGGAAATCGATTCGAAATCGATTGCTGTCTGTGTGCGAGGAATTTGCGATCGAGACGTCGGAGTCGGTTTTTTCTCGTATCAGAAATTGATTCGATGCCAAAATCGTTGGCTCGTTGAGCCAAGAAAGAGTCGAATGCTGAGAAATCGAGAACTGATCGAGCAGTTGCTTGAGTTGGCGAGCAATTTCGAAGGGGAGCCCAATGTTTCAGAGCTGATGGACTCGAGCCACGCCCGCTCTGTCCGAAAAACTTGGGTACTCGACCTGCTGAGGCAGACTTGGAACAGTATCGATGGCAGGAAAGCGACCGGTGCGGAATGGATGCGAGAGAGGATTGCCACTGCTGTTTCTGATTTATCAGTTGATCATTTGGTTGCTTTCCCTGAGCGAAATGACACTCAACAGGGGGCTTTTGACGGCGAGGAGGTGAATCGCTTCTTTGCTTGGAACGGTGTTGAGCAATTGCGAGGGGTGTCAGTGGGGCCGATACCCAGTCCGGTAGGTTTCCAGTCACAGCCATCTTTGATTCAGTCGATGCGAGATCAAATCGCAGCGCAGCCCATCGTAGGAGCTTCGATCTATGACGGAGTGATTCAAGATGGTAGCGGAATGCGTAACCCATCCTCCCTTGCGGTGCCCAACGGCGAGGTTGAGTTGGCCAATGCCACACTGCCACTGCGACAGTCTCTGGATAACGGTTTTAGCACCGAAATCGATAACAAGAGCCTAACAAAGTTGGAAGCGTTACCTTTTGGCGTCGCTCCGAACCTTCGTTCTGTGACTAGCACGCGTGACAAGAGTACTCAATCTGTCGATCGATTTTTAGGAACTGG
This sequence comes from Rubripirellula sp., assembly GCA_016779185.1. Taxonomy (GTDB): domain Bacteria; phylum Planctomycetota; class Planctomycetia; order Pirellulales; family Pirellulaceae; genus Rubripirellula. The sequence goes on along the minus strand of JADHOA010000242.1, from coordinate 3,277 downwards.
TGTTGTCGAGCAGGGAGCCATCAGGCTAGCGGATCATGAGATAGACGCGGGTGATACATTCTTCAATGGGGCTTCAGCTCCAAGTGATCTAGAATTGGCCTCGTGGCAGTCTCGTGGGAAAATATCCGAGTCAGAGGACGTTGCTAAGGCGTTTGGAGAAAGTTTGGAGGGTGAGGATTCAGCGACGATCGCACGCACTTCCTCCTCCTCGATCCGAGACGCTTCAAAATTCGCTGATCAGCTGACCGGCACCGATCTGCGGCTGCAGAAATCGCTGAACGCTAGTGTTGCTAGTTTCAGTTCTCTTGCCGATTACGATGACTGTACGGTGATCCAATGGTTGGGCAGCGACCATGATGGCTTTCGTGAGGTCGCAAAAGAGGAACTCGCAAAACGCGGTTTACAGGACAGCGAGATAGACCTCGTGGCTTTTTATGTACGGGCTGATGTAGAACAGCGGCTTGGACTGGTGCGTTTTGTTGCAAGTTCTCCAAAAGCCAATCTGAAGCTTTGGATTCCACTATTTTTTAGGGCTGCTAGTCGTGATTTCAAGATTCAGGTGATCGAGATTTTGGACCAATCCAATCGCGAAGCTATCGACGAGTGTTTAAAGCTGCAGCTGGGGGAGGAGGCAGATTCGATTGTTGCGGAAAAGATTCGCGCACAGCTACCCTTACGGAAATTGACACCTTGATCCACCATCTCGTCTCAGCGTAGGCATCTAGCCTCAACATAGGGATTCCGCGTGAGCATCCCGACTCAGGACAGACTTCTCGTCTCAACGCAGACTCACCCGTTAGCTTACCCCAAGAGCTCGGTTGCAGAACCTTTCTACAAATGTTGATATTGGACCACTCAAGTCTTTGGTTTGTGACGGTGCTGTGGATTATCCGCTAGGGTGTTAAGCAAGGAAGGCTTTTTTAGTTGCTGCGAGTTTGGTGTTTGCGCAATCGTGGTCGAATGATTGAGTGCGGAGCTTTTGCGTTCATCGGAATGCCGGCCGAGCACAGTCGAGAAGGGATGCGGGCTGTTTGAATCTGGTGTGAAGAATCACAGGCGGTGATCATTCGCAGCGATGACCGTAAGCAGTTCGGTGTTCAATGATACCTATCTCGACGATGTCCAAGAGAGCTAGTTCGCCTCCTGTGCAGATCCCTGCACCAGAAGTGGAGTATCTGCTGGTATGTCAGGCACAAACTCATTCTTTCTGTGACGGCGCATGGTCGTTTGCTTTGGAAACGGCATCCGGTAACTCGGTTTTAGAAGCGGAGGATGTGGAGACCGGGGATCTAAACCGACTCACGTTACTCGCAGCAGTTAGGGGCTTGGAGTCGATTGATGGGCCCGCCTCGGTTCTTTTGCTCAGTAATAATCGCTATTTGATCCGATCCCTCTCCGAGTCCTTGCCAAGGTGGCGAGCCAGCGGCTTTGAGTGGGAGCATTTTGGACGACGCATGGAGGTCCAGCATGCGGATCTTTGGAGACGGATCGATCGCGCACTAGAGATTCACTGGGTTCAAGCTTGCTTGATTTCGTCGAGGTTTGTTAGCGGTCCACAAGTAAAAGCAAATCAGCAAACTCGAGACACTCAAGTGCTTCCTAAGGACAACACGGCGGGGCGTGGTGCTTGGGAAGGCACGACGGCGTGGGATCGGGTCGATCATGCACATGCTTCATCGATCGGACCTCGCTCCAGCGATAGGGATGGTTTGCGTCGCTGGCTATTGGGTGACGTCGCGAAACAAGCTGGCCCAGTCGTCAAGCGTCGATTCGAATCGGCCGATCTGCTTGAATAGTCGGTTCCTGTCCCCCGCCGTTGGCAACCGATTGAGTTACAGATCGTTCCGGTAATGTTAGGAATCGATCCATTACACGCGATCTTTTGACTCGCCTTGTCACCGTAAATACTGATTTTTAAGAGACGCAATGGTGCGTAACCGGAGACAAGAGAAAAGCGGCTAGGATAGAGTGGGTTGGCACAAGAGTATTGAATCATGTCGCGTGTGGATCCTTATTTTTCCAAACCAATTCCACTCTGTGACACGGCGTGGTTTGTTAATCGCATTCAAGTAAGGATCCACTCGCAGTCCTTGGACGTTGGTAAGCACGCCAGCGTATGGCGTCGATGACGCAAATTCGGTGAGTCGCCTTTCAGTGAAGGTGGATAAGATTCATAGTCAGTACCTTATGAAGTGTTAGAAATGGATTCTTCTTCCTGTCGCCCCACTCTTTTCAGTGATCTCGACCGCCATCTTCTAGGCGAGGGGCAGCACTATCGGCTGTATGAGAAGCTTGGTGCTCAAGTGATCCAAGACCCTGCACACAGCGGGGTTCATTTCACGGTTTGGGCGCCCAATGCGAGGCAGGTTCAGGTCGTTGGCGATTTCAACGGCTGGGATGGCAAAGACTCTAAGGCTCATCCGGTGAGTGAACTCGGTCTATGGGAACGGCGTATCGAAAATGCGAGAGTGGGTGACCGCTACAAATTTCGCATCCAAGATATAAACGGCTTATGGTGCGACAAATCGGATCCCGTTGGATTTGCTGCCGAGCTTCCTCCACTTACTGCGTCCGTGGTGACGGACTTGAACGCTTTCTCTTGGAGTGATGACGAGTGGTTGAGCCAGCGTGAAAATAAGAACGCACTACAGTCTCCGATGAATATTTATGAAGTTCATCTTGGCAGCTGGCAAAAAGGTAAGGGAAGAAAAAATGGCTGGCTCGATTATCCTTATCTTGCAAGACGGTTAGCGGATTACTGTCATCGAATGAATTTCACGCATGTCGAGTTGATGCCGGTCAGCGAGCATCCGTACACAGGGTCATGGGGATATCAGACGGTTGGGTATTATTCGCCTACCGCAAGGCACGGATCGCCAGAAGATTTCATGTACTTTGTGAACTACCTTCATCAGCAAGGTATTGGTGTGATCATTGATTGGGTTCCCGCGCATTTCCCAAAAGATCAGCATGGTCTCGCCAAGTTCGACGGAACCGCCTTGTATGAGCACGAGGATGCTAGGAAAGGTGAGCACCCGGACTGGGGGACTTTGATTTTTAATTATGGCCGTAATGAGGTGCGTAATTTTCTGGTTTCCAACTCTTTATTTTGGCTGGATCGGTATCACATCGACGGACTCAGGGTCGATGCCGTCGCTTCGATGCTCTATCTCGACTACAGTCGAGGTGAGGATGATTGGCTGCCGAATGAGTTCGGTGGTAGAGAGAATCTCGAGGCCATTGAGTTTTTGCGCGAGGTCAATCAGGCAATCACGGA
>JADHOA010000241.1 GCA_016779185.1 Rubripirellula sp. | reverse complement strand
GCGTCATAGACGGAGTACCAAACATTCGTCCGATCGTTTAGGGATGCTTTTTTTAGCAGATCAAGTGAATTGTTGAACTTTGTCGCAATCGTCTCGTTCACGACTCGTTCGACGGTGAAGTCAAAGTCAATCGGTAAAGTGGCACGCCGACCTTCTGGGATCATTGCGCGGAAAGAAGAAGCACTCCAATCAAATTGATCATCGATTGCGGGGGCGAATAAGCTGCCCGTTAACCGTTCCATCGCGAGACGTTTCGCAACGACACCTCGACGTGATTCATCGGTGAGGTCGACAGGCCACAGTGATCCACCTTCCCGAGCGAGCTCATCTACAACCATCTCCCCCGTTTGAACGGTTTGAAACAGCGGTACGCAAAGAAGAGAGAGATCGTTGTAGAAAGGGTTGGCAATTCGGTTTTCTGACGCTTCACCGAACGCGGTAACGAATTTACCTTCGAGTTCGAAGGTTCCCATCGACCGCTGAATGCCACGAATAGCACCCGCCACGGCGTTCATCGCTCCTTCCCAGCGATAAAGTCGACCATCTGGCGTAATGTAGTGCCATTGACCATTGGGTGTGGACAGCCATTTTTCCTGCTTTCCGCCCCAATTAAAGAAGTCGTTACCGCTTCTGAGCAGCTTGAGATTTAGTGCGACTTCTCGAGCCCGCTTGTAGGACTCTACCTGATCAGCTGGAACGTTTTCCCAAGGGGAGTAACTTGCACTTTCGTGGATAAGCTTTTCTTGGAACAGCTTCAGACGCTGGTCGTCTTTATTGCAGCCTGGCCAAGTCGTTAAAACGAAACTTTCACCCGCGAAATGTTCTGCAAACCAGCTTAGTTCGGCTGTTTCTGGGAAGTCGCTTGGTAGCCAGTCTTTAACATCGTTTTCCTTCTGCTCAAGGCTTAACCGCGCCGCTCGGAAAACCGACGGCATACAGAAAAAGAAAACAATAAGAATCAACAGCGCATAGGGTACCCCAAGAGGGCTTCGTCGCTCGAGGAGAGGATCTTGGTTCATAAGCGACAGTGTGGGACCAAAAACGCTGCAGGATTCTCAGAAACGGTATATCACTGTTTGTAAATTACCGACCTGTGGCTCAGGGGTCTACTTCAATCGGCTCTTAACCGTGTTTCAACGGCTCTTTGAAGCGTGAATGTACCAGTCACGGTTAGTTTGCTAGCAGCTAAAATCAGCAAGCACCCCTGTAGGGGGTGTTCTTGTTGGTGCTGACGCGGTGATTTCGATGTTGCAGGCGGTTGCGGCCAATCACCGCCGGCATGCATCACGCTTTTCCCAGCAATAGCCTTTTCGGCCAGCCATTTCCAACCCTAGCGATTTGATTGGGCTCGTTAGCCGCTACTTCTGCCGAAGAGGGTAAGGTTGATGATTGCTAGAAGCCTGAACTATTCTGCGACCATCAATTCACCGTCCGCGCGATTTCCGTACTGGCGGAATAGAGTTTCGTCGATGTTTTCGGAAATAAATCGTGTTGAACCATCGGCGAAAGTGAATACCGCTCCTCCATGGTGATAGCTGCCAAAGTAACCGACATCCGACGGATTTTCTTCACCTGATTCATTTTCAAGTGCCCACGGATCTCGCTTGTCAAATCCGCCAGTGTTGCGCAGTGTCGACCGATCACCCGAGACCCAGCCTAGGTTTCTTTGATCTCCGCGGCATTCAGAGACAAGGATGGTATGCGAGCCTCCATCGAGAATATCACTGTATCGAACTTCGCTATTGAGAAACAACAAGCCGTTGTTATCAACATCGATGGCGGCTTCCGAATCGTTGTAGCAACCACCGTAATGGCTAACTCCAATGGATTGTTTGTCGATATCTGAGTGAATCGCTGCGGTGGGGTTAGAGGGACAAAGCAATGTTGGGATGGCAAGCGCTCGAACGGGTTGATTGACTTCTGCATAGGCCCCTGCCTGGATGTCAAATTTCTGATACGCGGCTTGTTGTTCGATGTAGGGCAGGATTGAAACAATCCAGCTCACCGCCTGGCCAACGGGTTCATTTGTTATAGGCCCCTGGGAATTAATCGATCCTGATGGCAGGTGTTCCATGCTGAACTCATAATGATGGATGCCTAAGCCCAGCTGAGTTTGATTGTTCATACAGGAAACACGCCTTGCGGCTTCTCTGGCAGCTTGCACGGCCGGAAGCAGCAAACCAACAAGCACTCCAATAATGGCGATGACTACCAAGAGTTCCACGAGAGTGAAGCCATAGTGATTTTGTTTCGTTTTTACTTGCATCGATGCATCAAGCATGCTGTTTCGCTCCAGTCTTTCAAAAATCATTTGTTTGTTTGCGACTAATCCAAAAGATAATCGTATTGATGAGTTCGTTTTATTGTGCGGTGTGAGCTCCCACTTTCTTGGTTCCCGTTGTCCTGCAGCGTTGCTACTACGGTCACCAATAATTTTGTTGGGTCCTCGTTCTGTTCGACCGTTATCAACACGGTCGGATTAAGGTGGCGAATGGTCACCGTCTCGGGCTGCCATTTTTCCCCGCGATAGTCCGCCGAACGCTTTAGATGCTCTGCTGACCGAAGTACACCTGCATCTAGCAAGTATTCGGTTTGCCGAAGTTGTTGAATCTTTCGAACCCCTCTGCGGGCGCGAATTGCGTTAGCAATTGAAAGGCTCATGATGGTGGTTGCAACACCGATGCAAACCAAGACACAGACCACGAGAACACCATTACGGTTCGTTCTGGGAGGTTTAAGGATCATCGGTCACCTCGGCTGTGTGATGCTTAACGAGACGACCAAGTGCCGCCGTGAATTGGCGCTGAGGCGCTAACTTGGTTCCAACAGAGGTGTTTGTGGACTGAATAGAGAGGCAGATCATGGTAGGTTTTGAGAGTACACTAAATACACCCACGATCGGGCGTTTCAATTCGTAGGACTCCTTGTGGATTAGTTGGCCGTCCTGAATGTTTTCCTTAGTGATCTCTCTTTCATTTGCTCGAAAGCGTACCACCGTTTGCTCATTAGAAAACAATTCAAGTTCCTGAGATGAACGCAATTCGGCGTGTGTTGCGAGGTGGGTGTCCCTGCGGAAATCACTACTGAGTCGATCAAGCGTTCGATGTTCAGCTTCTCGATCGCGCGTGACGGAGTGATAACGCATCGCTTGATGGATGAGCCCAACTGACAAGATCAATAGTGCGCTACCTACGGTCATCGTGATGGAAAGCTCAATCAGGGTGTAACCACGAAAGCGATGGTTTTTCATGGCAGCTCTCCGTCGATCACTGTTCGAATCCAGCCGACAAGTTTGACTGGGGCTTTGGGCTGTTCGTCATTCCAGTCAAGCTCAAGGACGAGCGCGGTCTTTTGGTCGTCATCCCATGATGCGGTAATCGATGCGTTTGGTGAAGCTGATTTGAGTAGCGGCGATGGATGTAGCTGCTCCATTGCGCTATCTCTTGCATCGGGTGGGAGTGCGGTCAGTCGATCAAGTTCTCGACACAGTTCTTCCATTGCCATTTGTTGGTGCCGTGAATCTTGCCAAAGTCGCGTCGTTTTCACCATCAACATTGAGATGGCGGACATTGTTGCCACTAAAAGTGAGCAAGCGACGACAATCTCGGTGCTTGTGAATGCATTTCGGTTGAGGTCATTTGCTGCTTTCATTCGCTGGCGTTTCCTAAACAACGTTTGCAAGTGCATGAATCATCTCGGTCAGAAAGCTAAGCATTGCAGCAGCAATAACTAGAACCAGCACTGCAAAGACGAGAGTTAATAGGGGGTGAATTAGTCGAAGTTTTAAACCTTTTACGCGGTTTGTGCTTCGGATCCGACGGTCTGAGAATTCTCGCAAGCACCAACTCAAGCTAGCAGGTTTATCTAGCAACTGTAGTGTTTGTGATTCTTGGGGGCTGATGATATTTTGCTCGGAAAGAGATTGCCAAAGATCTTCACCTTGGTCCATCTGTAATTCGACTGCCTGCATTTGTAGGCGAGTTTTTCGATCAAAGTGATGGTTAGCCAGAACCGAAACTACCGCGGTAGCCGGCCGTTGGGAATGTACTACAGCAGACAGGATTCCCAGCACCTCCCCTTGTAGCGAAGAAGAGACTCCCATCGAAAAACGACGATACAGTCGACGGAAGATCCTTCGAGATCGGTAAGACCAACTAAGCATCGCTGCGATGAACAACGCAAGACATCCATAGGGAATTAGCGGTCCAATCCAGTCATCAACCAAGTTGATAAGTAAGAGGGATAGTCCGTTTGTATCGATATCAAACTCAGCGTGTATTTGCTGAAGCACAGGTACGATAAAGGTTACAATGAAGTTTGCGGCGAGCATGTAAAATACGGCTAACAGAAAAAAATAAGCGATTAGATTCTTTCTTGGATTCTGTTGATGTTTACTCTGTTGTGAGTGTGTGGAAATTAGTCTCTGGAAAAAATCGGCAGTTGATCCTGTGCTCACTCCAACCCTGAGCATTAACAGATCTTGTTCGCTGATAGAATCTGGCACTTGTTCCAGAGCAGCGATGATCGGCGTTCCCGTTTGAATTCTTTTTGCAAGCTCGTTAAGTCTCCTTCGGTACCGCCCTCGATTTTCTTGCGCCAGATTCTCAATGAGTGGAGCGAGCTCCAGGTCCTCTGTCTGGGCTACTGCAAGGATACGCAACAAACCATTTTGCTTGACTCGTAATGCGTCACTAGGCCACCACGGCGTTGAAAGCCATGTCCGTTCCGGAAACAGCTGAAAATGCCTAGCGGTGGGGAACCACTTCTTAAACATGATTTGGTTCCATTCTATGACAATGCCGAGATTAGACTAAAAAGTGGTGTTAACAATACCACCACCATGAATCCAACCACGCAGCCGAGTGTCACAACCGCAAGTTGGGCGAAAGCTCCCGTCGCCCAGTCCATCCGGTGGTGAACGCGATCCGCATAAATTGCCGATAATGCTCGTAGCAACGCAGTGTTTGGCGTTGGCTCTGTTTTTAATGCCAGAATCATATTGGCAGGGAACTCTTTTGCGGACCTACCTTCGTACCAAAGCTGGTTTGATCTCATTTCGCTGGATAGTTTTCGGCATGCTCGTTGATACCACGGGCTTTTTAAGGCATGGCTAGCCACAGTAAGTGCTTCGTCCCGCGGAATGCCTAACCGCAATAGCTCCGCGAGACGACTGGTTAGCAATGACATATCGCCAACACTTGCCGAGCTACCATTGACTGCAAATTTGAAAATCCTGTGTGCCAAACCCGTGTGGTGCCAGATTTTCGCGAAAGTAATAAAAATGACAATTCCGGTTAACACTGCTGAAAGTAGTCGAACAGGATGAAATCTTACTTCGCGTGATAGTGCAATGACGAACTGTGTTGCACCCGGTAACTGGATCCCATAGTCCTCAAACATCTTCTCGAAAATAGGGACCACTAAAATGGTGAGTAGTGAGAAAACAAGAGCAACTCCTGCAGCTAACATTGCTGGATATGCTAATGCCCGCTTGCGTTCGGTTCTGATGTCGTGATCCTTGGACGCATAAACAATAAGGTTTGAGAAATCATAAGCAGATCTGCCATCACCAAAACCTGAGGCAAGTATCGGCAGCCATTGCATCATTTCGTGATTACTCTGTAACTCCTCAACCGTTTTAGCATTCTGCAAGAGATCCAATAGCTTTCGTAGCTGTGTTTTAGTTCCTGTTTGATTTAAGTCGTCTAGTATTGCCGATAGTAGAGAGATGATTGCTGGTCGATTGTCAAGAATCGCGCGTAGTGCATCCTGCGATTGGAATCGAATTTCCTCTCGATCGATTGGTCGTGTCGGTTGTGGTTCTGCGTCAGGCATCGTGAAGTGGTAGCGTTGGATTCTGTAGTGTTCGGTGCGTTCATGCATTAATGCATGTTGGTTATTGGCCGCTTAAGTTGCTAAGCGGATTTGCGAGATCGTGTAGCATTTCCACTACTGGGATGAATAAACTGAAGCCATAAGCGAACACGAGTAAGCCCCCGAAAACTAATCCAGCGATTGTCGGAAGTACGGTTTCCCAAGATTGAGATTCGCGTGCGGCCTGTTTGCCGTAAATTTCCGCGAGCTTTGGCAATACTTCTTGTACGGGTTCTTCGATCGCTTTGCTGTTCTGGATGGCCCAGCTTACTAGAGGTGCGGCTGCTCCGTGCGATGGTGTTGCCAGATCCATAGACGTGGAGACAGAACAACCGTTGTTTAGGAGTTGTGACATTAGCCGCGCTGAATGAGATTTTTCAATTGCTTTGTAGTAGGCATTATTTCCGGGTAACCATCGCCAAGAAGACCGCCTTCCACTCTTCATCCACCAAAAATAAACGGCTATCACCGAAACTAAAATTCCAACGAACCAGATTGGTAATAGTTCTCTCGCAATCTCTAAAAAACGAACGCTCTCCGGGGGGGCTTCCTGGACCTGTGCATACAGGCTAACGATCGTGGGTGTCGTAAAAAGACAAACGAGGGCAAAGCCAATTGCGACAAGTAGAGTGACCATGATTGGATAAACCATAGCCGAACCGACTTGACGGCTGATTTGCGACTGAGACCGGCTCGGGAATCGTAATTGCTCTAGAGCAAGTGTTTCCTCTCGAGAGAGTTCGTAGATAGCGACTGCCCGTTGATAATTTGATGCTTGAGGAAACTCGTCAGCGAGTAAGTTTACCAGCGTCTCGTTGCCTCGCTTTGATTCAACAAAATCGTTGACCTCTCGGAGAAGCTGGCGATTCGATTCAGGTGAATCGATCATGTTATTGATTTTGGTGGACTGATTCGTGGCTGTCATGCAAAGTCTCATACCCGTGCTCAACAAATGGTCGAGCACATGGTTGAGATGAAT
>JADHOA010000240.1 GCA_016779185.1 Rubripirellula sp. | reverse complement strand
CATCGCATTTTCAAAGGCTGCACGAGTCATGATATCTCGCGGTTTAATATCCGCCTTGAGCAAATCTAAAATCGCAAGACCTGCTCGTTGGCATTCATCGATTTTCTGAGGATCTTCGGCTGGGATGCTCGCGGAATATGGCAATGACATGCCCATTGCCTCGATTGCCGTTGCCATTGTGTTGGCTGTGTACATTCCACCACACGCACCAGCTCCGGGGCAGCTGCGTCGGACAATTTCACTACGCTCATCTTCGCTGATCTGGCCAGAAAGATACTGGCCATAACATTGAAATGCACTGACGATATCTAGCTTTTCGTTTCGGTAGCTTCCGGGCTTGATGGTTCCTCCATACACCATGATTGCAGGTCGATTCAGGCGTCCCATTGCAATGAGGCAGCCGGGCATGTTTTTATCACAGCCTGGTAATGCAATCAGAGCGTCATACCACTGCGCTCCCATGATGGTCTCGATCGAGTCTGCGATCAAATCGCGGCTTTGCAGGCTGAAACTCATGCCCTCTGTGCCCATCGAGATGCCATCGCTGACTCCGATCGTATTGAAACGCATTCCCACGAGACCCGCTTCGGTAACACCTTTTTTGACTTCAGCGGCAAGGTCAAGCAGATGCATATTGCAACTGTTACCCTCGTACCACATGCTGGCGATTCCAACTTGCGGTTTATTCATATCTTCGGTGGTCATTCCTGTCGCATACAGCATCGCTTGGGACGCACCTTGACTTTTGGGTTGGGTAATACGCCGGCTATACTGATTGAGAGGTTGATTCATCTTGCTAATTTCCAACAACGATAATGGGCAGATAGACCAAGAGTATGATCACTGCAGATCAAATGAAAAAGGGACTGACAATTCTCTGACAAAGGAACTCACTGTGATTCGATCACTTTTTATGGTTTTGCTGATGTTTTATGCGTGTTTTCAGCCGCATTTGCATGGATTTGAGGTGGTAGCGGATGAATTTGACAAGCAGTCTCTTCCTCTTTTTGATGGAGAGACGCTCGCTGGATGGGAAGGTAACGCCTATTGGTTTAGAGTCGAGGAGGGCGCGATCGTAGCAGGTCGTTTAGATGAGGAAATTCCACACAACGAGTTTCTTTGCACAACCCAGCCATATGACGATTTTGAATTACAGCTTGAAGCGAAGTTAATTGGGGATGGGCAGAACGCTGGGATTCAAATTAGATCCAAACGTCTACCTAAAACTACGGAAGTCTCGGGCTACCAAGTGGATATGGGGCAAGCCGGGAAACGAGGGGTCTGGGGGGCTCTATATGACGAGTCTCGACGCAATCGTATGCTCGCCGAAGTAGATCCTCAAGTGCATGATGAGTTAGTGAAGAAAGGCGAATGGAACCACTACCGAATTATCTGCCGAGGTAGGATCGTGACGATTTATTTAAACGGAAAAAAGACAGTCGAATATCGAGAGGCAGAGGAATCGATTCCTCTCCATGGGATCATCGGCTTGCAGATACACAGTGGGGCACCTAGCGAGGCTTGGTATCGAAATATACGAATCAGGCAGCTATAGACGTCTCAAGCTGGAAGATAGCCTTATCGTGGTATTTGGAAGTTGCGAAAAATTTTGTGCTCACGATGTTCATTCGAGTAATAGAAGATGGAACGAAAAATCGAGGCAGAGAGCGAGCGAGAGATCGCTTTTGTGTATTTCGACCTAGGGAATATTTTGTACTCTTTTGATCCTCTGGTTGCTTGCCAAAATGTTGCAGAGAGGTTCGGTATTGATTCGGATACCGTTATGTCTGCAGTCTATGGTACTGGTTTGCAGGTTGACTATGAGTCCGGGCATATTCGTCAAGAAGCATTTGTAGAGAGAGTATGTGCTGATCTAGGGATAACGGAGCGAACCGTTTCCGGCGAAGAGTTGCTTGACTGTCTCAGTGATATGTTTACACCGATTGAGTCAATGCTTGATGCAGTGCAAGGCATTCGCTTACGTGGTATTCCAACAGGTGTGCTCTCAAACACATGTCGTTCGCACTGGGATTGGATCAATCGGATTGACATCAAAAAAGTGATGCGAGACTTCTCTGTTTATGTACTGAGTTTCGAAGTAGGGGCAATGAAGCCGGATCGGGCAATTTTTGAAGCCGCCGAGCAGGCCGCTGAGGTTTCCCCAAGCAAAATTCTGTTTCTTGACGACCGACCAGAAAACGTCGATGCAGCAAAAGCACGTGGATGGCAGGCGCATCAATGCCTAGGTGGACGGGATGCGGAAATTATTCTTGAATCTTATGGACTGGGAACTTCCAGATGAAATGGACTCACTCCATTCTTTTTTGGCTTCTTTTGACATCAAGCCTCGCGTTATTCTGGCCGCAGACGCAGATTGGTTTCGATCCCTTTGTGATGAAAACATGGATGCTTTGGTTGGCAATCATGTTCACGATGTTTTCTTTAGGCGGGCTAGTGAGTCCGGAGGAGCTGAAGCCACTTCGCACTCGACCGTGGTGGGTGGTGCTTGGAGTTGGTGTTCAGGTGGTCGTGATGCCACTCGCAGCTTGGACCATTACATGTCTGATTCCGATGGACTCTGAGATGAAGTTGGGGGTCCTTTTAGTTGGTTGTGTTCCGGGTGCGATGGCATCGAATGTTTTGACCAATACGGCACGAGGATCGGTCGCTTACTCGGTGAGTCTCACTTCGGTCGCTACGCTTCTTTCTCCCTTAACCGTCCCAAGTATCCTGTGGCTGTTAGCAAGGCAACAAACGGAAAATTCACTTGCCAAGTCAGCGTTTCTTTTGGCTTTGCTCGTGACGCTTCCAACAATTCTCGGATACTTAGCTAGTGCGAAGGTACCTAGGATTCGATCTTTTTTGCGACGGAACGGATCTAAAATTGCATCCTTTTCATTGCTATGGATCATTTCCACGGTAGTGGCTGCAAATCGAGAAGCATTGAAAAGTGTTAGCGTCCTGATTTTGCTCGCCTTATTGTTCGTGAATCTCGCCGGTTACCTTGGCGGCTATTTGGTGGGAGCCTTTGTAAGGCTGCCCGAGAGTTATCGTCGGGCATTGACTCTTGAAATTGGAATGCAAAACGCTGGTCTGGGAACGACTTTATCGGTGACCATCTTGGGAGAGGGTACAACTGCTGCGATACCCACAGCCGCTTACACCTTTGGCTGCATGCTGACGGGGACACTATTGGCTGTGATCTGGAGAAACCTCGATGAGTGGGGGCGACCAAAGCCTGATTCGGACGAGTAGTCACGATAAGGCGTGTGATCCGAACTAGCAAAAAGTGATTTCGATTGAAATCACTTCATCGAAAATTAATCAGATCCCACTATTGATTGTAGGCATTGCTCTTTCGATCCTGTGTGCGGCGAACGTATTATCGGTTGTCCAGCGTTTTATAGCGTCTTTCGAGTGAAAATAGTGCCATGACATTGCCTCAGCCAAGTCGGACAAGCCAACCGGGTCCACCACAACTTGCGGCAGTGATTGATATCGGAGCGACCAGTATACGACTCGCTATCGCTGAGATTTTAGAGGATCGAACCGTACGAACACTGGATACACTGACGCAGCCGGTCGAATTGGGACGCGAGGTTTTTGAGAACAGGAAGATTTCGCGAAAAAGCATTGAGGAAGTGGTAGAGGTCTTACGTCGATATCAAACGATCTTGCTTCAATATGGATTTACTTCGAACGATCTGGTGCGCGTGGTTGCAACGACAGCGGTTCGAGAGGCTGTTAATCGGCTGGCGTTCGCCGACCGCCTCTATGTGGCCACTGGTTTAAATGTTGAGTCGATTGACGAACAGGAGGTGAATCGTATTACCTACGTCGGGGTTTATCCTCATCTTCAATCTTCCGAGGAGTTGGCCGATGGGAAATCTTTGGTAGTAGAGGTTGGAGGTGGGAATACCGAATCGCTGGTGATTCGCAGTGGTAATGTTCTTACGAGTCACTCTTTTCGACTTGGTTCCATTCGTTTGTTGATAGCCTTGCAGCGAGTGCGGAGCAATTCCGATCGACGAAGATCGTTAATGGAAAGTCATATTCGCCGGTATCTCGGTCAAATCAAAGAAGCCGTAAGTGAGGATCAGCAAATACATCTCGTTGCTCTCGGCGGCGACATTCGATTCGCGATCAGCCACTTGCAGGCTCATTGGGATGGAAGATCGCTCGCAAAATTGCCAGTGGATGCTCTTGAAAAGCTTACTAACAAAATACTCGGGTATAGCGACGATGAGATCGTCAAACGATACTCGGTGAGTTATCTCGAAGCGGCAACTTTGGGTCCTGCTTTGCTCGTGTATTACATGCTTGCCAAGCAGTTTGCAGTGTCCGAATTGTATGTCTGTGACACGAATTTACGTGACGGACTACTTCACGATATGGCGGTGGGCGGAACATGGAGTGAAGAATTCCGCAATCAGATTGTTCGTTCAGCTTTGGGGCTCGGTAGGAAGTACGGCTTTGACGAAAGCTATGCTAGGAATGTTGCAGAATTGTCCCGTTCGATTTTTTTTCAGTTGCAAGAAATTCACGGATTAGACGTGCGACATGAAGTGATTTTATTCGTGGCATCCCTGCTCCATGAAATCGGCTTGGCAGTCAACCTTCGAAGTAATCACAAGCACGCGTTCTACTTGATTCGAAATAGTGACTTATTCGGTTTGTCAAAATCGGAGCTGCTTTTAGTGGGTTTGGTAGCGAGGTACCACCGCCGTGCGTCACCGCAGGCATCCCACGATGCTTATGGAGATCTGCCTCAAGAAGATCGCGTCATTGTAAATAAATTGGCTGCGATATTAAGACTTTCGATAGCTCTTGATGACACGCGAAGTGGACGCATTCGTGAGATAGCTTGTTCAAAGGTGGATCGGCAAATTTTTATTGATGTTTTTGGTGTGGGAGATATTTCACTCGAACAACTCGCGATCCGAGAACAGTCTTCATTGTTTCGCGACGTTTTTGGATTGTCGGTCTTGCTTCAAATTGCAAAGTGAGTGTTTATGTGTCGGTGGCACGCAAGTCCATCATCAAAAGTCTTCTCTAGTGCATGGGATGAAGCTTTGTTTCGTTTTCTCTTTTTTTTAACGCTAATGGCAGTTTTTAATTCGCAGAGCCTCTTGTTGTTTGGACAAGATCCGTACCAACAGAAGCGAGTGGAGATGGTGAGGCAATACATTGAGACCGCAGGCGTAAAAGATGAGCGGGTCTTGCAGTCGCTTCGTGACACACCGCGGCATGAGTTTGTTCCAGGGTCGGTTCGCTCGAGAGCCTATTTAGATATGGCTCTACCGATCGGAGAAGCGCAGACCATTAGTAGCCCATTTATTGTTGCCATGATGACTGAGGCTCTGGATCCTAAGCCATCCGATGTGGTGTTGGAAATTGGTACGGGTAGTGGTTACCAAGCGGCGGTTTTGAGTCCACTGGTATCAAAGGTTTATACGATTGAGATTGTTCCTGAACTAGGTTTAGCTGCCTCGGAAGTGCTAAAGCGACTTCAATACGACAACGTGTTTACCAAAGTAGGAGATGGTTTTCTTGGTTGGCCCGAAGTAGCGCCGTTCGATAAAATGATCGTTACCTGTAGTCCTGAGGATGTTCCCAAACCACTTGTCGAGCAATTGCGAGAGGGTGGTCAGATGATCATTCCAGTTGGTGAACGTTATCAGCAAACGTTATTTCGGATGGTGAAAGTTAATGGCGAGCTCGTTCGACAACCTCTGCGGCCAACACTGTTCGTTCCGATGACTGGTGAGGCAGAAGCCAATCGACTCGTTCATCCTGACCCACAGCACCCGAAGGTGGTCAACGGTGGTTTTGAAGAAGGCGGAGACGATTTGATTGGAAAAAATGGCTTGGTTCCTGGTTGGTATTACGGACGTCAGGTCCGACGAGTCAAAGCCTTAGATCGAGAGTCAGGCGAGTCAGAAGTTAGAACTTTTGCGCGATTTGAGAATGAGACACCGGGGCTGGATTCGCATCTATTGCAGGGTATTCCCATCGATGGTCAAAGTGTGTCTTTAGTTCGATTAGGTGCTTCAATTCGGACGGAGGGTGTGAGGCGTGGAACTGCTAAGGAAGACTTGCCTATGCTTGCCCTGACACTTTATGACGAGGATCGTAAGGAGCTTGGAACCGTTTGGCTGGGGCCTTATCGGGGGACGACGGACTGGAAGAATGCCTCGAGATTAGTCCCTGTTCCCCCCGCGACCCGAGAGGGGATTCTCAGAATCGGGCTATTCGGTGCGACCGGGATCGCTGATTTTGATGACATTTCCATTAAACGACTCGATTAACTGCCCGAGTTCCGCCAAGGAGTGTGTCTTCTTTTTATTTGAACTTGGAAGATCCAAATAAGCGTTAAAATCGATTTAATCGTTATTGATACTCTAATTGCCCCAGCTATTCTTTTACTGGGCGGTTCATTTCAACGCTGTTGGTTCATCGGGGCAGCAGCAAATAGAGCCGAGGTTTGAAAATGCTTTTTCAAACCTGAATATCGCAGGGGAATCACGCGGGGGGATCGAATGATGTGGGCACACAAGGTATCGATAGCCGCGGCTATCGTTTTATGTGTTGGTGTGGTTGACGCAGAGGAATTGACTTGGGGCTCCTCTGGGGGCTCCTTTGGGGGTTCTTCAGGAGGGTCATCCGGAGGTTGGTTGGTTCACCACGGAAGTCAAGGTTCGTCCGGGCATCTTCGAGTTCGCTATTACGGTGGTACTTGGAAATCTTCGTCTAGCGGAGGCTCATCTGGTGGTTCGGGATCCAGCGGTGGATACATCGTTCGATCGCACGTTGTTGACCACGGGTCTTCAGGAGGGCAAGTTTATTACCACTCGGGG
>JADHOA010000239.1 GCA_016779185.1 Rubripirellula sp. | reverse complement strand
GCTGCTTCATCATCCCTCTGGATTAACTGCTGAATCCGCTCGGCAGTGAGCAATGGACCATCTGGATTCGGCTCAAGAATAAAATCAGGCCCTTCAGGCAATGTCATCTTCGAGAGCTTGTCCTGGTATTTTTTGACAAGATCACGACGGCCCTCGAGTGGGTCGTGAACCGAAAAATGCTCCATGTGAATAAAGAAGGGGCGGTCGCGATTTCGATCAATAAAATCAATCGCGGCGTCGGTCAACTTGTCTGTGAAGTAGTCCCCCTCCTGAGACTCTAAACTCTCGCTGTACTCCGGAGAAAACGGATGATAGTACGATCGTACCCAACCCGTGATGGCTTCATCAAATCCATAAGATTTAGGATCGCGATTCAAATGAGCTTTTCCATAGTTTGCGGTCGCGTAACCATTTGCTTTTAAGGTAGCTGCGAGGGTTATTTCACCCTGAGGCAAGGCTGTTACTTTTTCTGCATGATGCAGTGCCTCGTAATCACGCTCAGGTCTTCCACTTAACCATTCTGTCAAGTTAGTCCTAGCCGGATATTTGCCTGTCAGGATACTTGCCCTACTTGGCGAACAGACGTGGCACGTCGCATAGGCGTTGGTAAAACGCATCCCTTCGCGCGCCAACTGGTCGACTGCTGGGGTCTCGTAAAACGGACTGCCATAACAAGCCAAATCGTGATATCCAAGATCATCCACCAAAAAGAAAATCACGTTTGGCTTTCGCGCTGCTTGAGCGTCCTCAACCAGCAGGAAAACGGTGAACATCAAAACCAACAGTCGTTTCTTGTGGGCGTTGCGATTCACTTCATCCACCTTTCTCTTAACGACTTGGATCGCCTCTCAAACAAAGAGAAACACCATAAGTGAACACAGAGTTCACTTCCGACCAGATTACTTCGCATCCAAATTTTCTTTGATCTGCGAAGCATTGATACTAGGAGTCGGACAACCATCTTTTGGAACTTCTTGATTCGCCGTCCAGAGAACGGCATTGAGTACGACCTTGAGAAAATTTTCGTTCTGCCAACTAACGTGATTATGTGCTCCGGTGAATCCAAAGCCTCTACCGCCGCCGGGACGATCATAGGCCCAAGCAACCACTTGTGGATTACCTTCGGCTACCGCCTTACGGACGGCAGGATTTCCGCTTCTCTCTCCATCAGGCCGAAGCAGGGTCTCTGGGGGCGGAAGATCCGAAAGGATAGGGGTGACACCCTTCATCTCATCAACGAATCGCATGTGATAATACCACTCATCATGAACACTAAACGGTTGGACTCCGTTAGTGATAGGATGAATTGGTAAAGAATCAAAGGTCGGTGCCCAATGCGGATTCACCGACCAATCAAGGTCGCAAAAACCTCCCATCCATTCCAAAAACTTCTCTCCTGGCTTTCCTTTCTCAGCCTCTGTTGCCCAATGAATCATCACCACCCCAACACCTGACTTCATCAATTCATCAAAAGCATCAAGATGAGGATTTAAAACATGACCGCGATGCCCGGTGCAAAAAACAACCACCGTTGCGGCATCATCAAAAATCGTCTTATCCTCGGGATAGCCTGGGTGAGGCACCACCTCACACTTGACATTCAACCCCGAACGCTGCAACGCATCGGCAAGAATCATGTTTCCCGCTCGATGCTCATGAGCCATCGGCCCGTGACTCGGACGACCGGAAATAAAAACGATTTTCGCTACGTTCTCTTGAGCTGATTCTTCCCCACTCGCAAGGTCAGGGACATTGCTGGTAGCGAATAGCAACACAACAGCGGCTGTAAATTTCCAAAGATGTCTCAATGCATTACTCCGAGATGACTTTAACTTGATTCCAGTAGGCCCATTCGTTGTGCCAATCATTCGCGCGATTTTCAATTGATAGACTCACCTGCTCCCCAGCAAACCGAGTTAGATCCATCGAGACGTCAAGCCATTCATCCGAACCTACAGTCGCCGAACTAACCAACTGCTCACCCAGCAATTCGCCATTGACGCTGACACGTAGAATCCAGTCGCCATGCGGGTGATGCGAGACACGAAGACACAGGTGACTTTTTTTATCCGAAGGTATTTGCAATCTACTGCTACTTAAGATGCATGGCGTGTTTCGATCCAACGGGTGTGTTTGAACAGCAGACTGATTTCGAAATGACGCGTGCCTTACCACACCACCTTCGCCAACAGCATCGACGCTCAGACCCTTCATTAGGGTTTGAACGATCTTGCCCCACTGAGCAGATCGCTGTGCTTGTGTCAATTCGGCCGGATTCAAATCACCTGTCACTAATCGTCTCGCAACAAACTCTTGTAACTGCGGTATTTTCCCCCCGACCACAAGTTCCAGTGCACGCTGCTGGTTCCCCGGCACCATTGGCTCCAATGCAAACCAGTACATTCGTGGCAAATTGTTATCGCCAACGTCTTCTGCGTGAGAAACCAACCCTTCTAAGATCGGCCACCGCTGTGAATCCACCAAACGTTGCGTCGCAGATGCCAGATAAAGCCGCACGATCTGCGAGGCATCTTCTCGAGCCATTGCCGCCAGTGCATTCAACAAATCGGATTGCAATTCCATTCCCCAATCGGCCCCCGCTTGAAACGCATTCCTATCACTCTCGTCAAGCAGAAACTGTATGGCCCAAGACCGAACATATTCATCGTGATGCGTGAGCAACTTTGTGAGCCGCTGCGTGTTCAGTCCCTCGGTAACATGAAGAGACCACAACGCACGCAACCGACGCCCCGAATCAACAGCGTTCTCAAATTGCTCATTCAGTAAACCATGAACCAAATCCGTGTCCAAATCCCCGGATACAAACCGATAATGCAGCTGCGTCCGAGCTTGTCTCACATACCAATCGTTGGAATGCGATTGGTATTCGACAAGCTCTTTGTCGCTCGCAGTTCTTAAATTAACAGCCAAGTGAGGATGATTCCCGCTGGGCATGATTCGGTACACTCGACCGCTGTTGGGAAATTTCACTGCGTTGCCACAAACATCTTGGTCGTGCCAATCTAAAAGATAGACGCCCCCCTCTGGTCCAATCTCGACACTGAAGCCGACCCAAGCGAGATCGTTCGTCGGCATGAAGTCATTGCCATGCTTCCCGATAAAACTTGAACCACTCGGCACCATAACATCCGTCAGCACTGCATGTTCGTGGATGTTGCACATGAAGAGACGATTTCGGTACTGCTCGGGAAATGTATCCGCCAAATAGAATCTTGCACCACCGTGAGCAGAGAGATGTTCGTGATCGCGAATGGTTTTAATGTCGTCGTAGACATAGGGATTCACGTGAGGCCTACTTTGTTTATGGTAGGTTCCACCTTGCACGACGTGAAAAAGGTGCGGGATCACGCAGCAGGTAGCAAACCCCTGGCCATGATCGTCGAAATCAAACCCCCATGGATTCGACAACCCACGAGCAAATACTTCAAAAGTTTTCCGCACAGGATGGTAACGCCAAATACCGCCGTCAATAAACTGCCGCGACGCTTGATCATCGCCGGGGTACCCGACTTCTGACTGAGTGAATACACCGTGACAGCCATAGAGCCATCCATCTGGCCCCCATATAAAACTGTTGAGAGTCTCGTGACGATCATTGATACCCCACCCATCAAGCAGGACCTGCGGTGGTCCGTCAGGCACGTCGTTTCCGTCGACATCTGGAATAAAAGTTAGGTTAGGTGGAGAACCGACAAAAACGCCACCAAAACCACATGCAATTCCTGAGGTAAAGGTTAACTGATCCGTAAATGTTTTTTTGAGATCAAAAACTCCGTCTCCATCGGTATCTTCAAGTATTTGTATTCGGCTCACGGGGTCATTGGTGTGCTCTCGCCGAGTTTGGTAATTAAAATTCTCAGCGATCCACATCCTTCCCTTGGCGTCAAAGCAAAATGCAATCGGCTCAGCGATATCAGGCTCCGAGGCGAAAACCGACACGGAAAAACCTTCCGGTATCGACATTTTCTGAACCGCTTGGGCGGGAGTTAAAAACGGTGCATCACTATCACGATGCTGCTTTTTTGGCAGTAGGTTGACTCCATCCTCTGCTCGAAGGATCGGCAACATCGCAGAAAAACTGAGCAAACTCAGCATCATGATGCTTCGTAAAAGAATCAACGGCCCCACCATCTTCCTAAAAAATCCCACGTCAATTCGATTGACCATCTCTGTTACCGCAAGTGGATTTGATCCAATACTCACCGTTGCACCGCGCTTAAAAAATTGGTTCATTGAACAAGCTCTACTTGACGGGTTGTTCTCAAATATTTGATCAAATCTAAAACCTCCTGCGGCTTCATTTGATCCAGTTGCCCCTCTGGCATCATCGAGTTTGGTGATACTCTTCGTTGCTCAATGTCTCGCTTGGCGATGACCACCCGAGGTTGCTCAGCAGTCTTGAGGATAATACGAGTAGCATCTTCTTCGGCCAGAACTCCGTTGACGGATCTCCCATCAACCGTCAAGACAGAGACGGTCTTGTAAGCGTCCGGTACGTCGTAACTCGGGTCGACGCTATTGAGGAGGATGTAATCGAGGTTGGCACGATTTGAACCGGTCAAATCTGGCCCGACCTGACCGCCCTCTCCATACAAAGTATGACAGGCCGCGCAGGTCCGTTGGTAGATAGCCCTGCCTCTCGCTGCATCAGCGGCAGCGATCGCATCTGGATTGCACAATGCCTTGTACTTTGCGATCAACTTTGTCCGATCTTCCGCGACAACTCGAACCTCTCCATAGACCGCGGTGAACGGTGCACCGAGCATTTCACTCAGCGAACGAGCAACGTGAGACGGTATCTGCTCGCGACTCACCCGCCCACGCTGAATCGCATCAAGTAAGGATTCTGCATAAACGGTTCTTGAGGCGAGCGTCTCCACGGCGGCTCTTTGCTGCGTAGCATCTAACGAACTGAAACGTGTCAACAAAACGTTGACTGCATCGGGATTCTCGACAACCGCATAACCGCGAATTGCATCGATCCTCATCTCAGGATCATCCATCAGCTTCACCAAAAGATTGGATGCCTCACGATTCTGCTGATTCAGCAGACGCCCCAATGCATCTCGACGCTGCGAGAGTGTCTGAGAGGGATCCATCACCGTCGAGAGAGCTCTTTCAACTGCAGCCTGATCACCAAAAACTTGAGCAAGTGCGATCGTACGTTCCCGAACCAAAGCGTTTTCACTCTTTAGCAAGGCCTCTTGGAGGGATCCCCAACTATCAGGTGCCACAACATCTCGCCTGCCCTCCAGCCCTCTCAACATTCCTTGCAAGAGAGACGCCTGAACACTCGCATCTTGAGTCGTTCGTAGCGTTCGAATTAACAGACTGAAGACTTGTCCCTCATCTGCGAACAAACTGCAACGTGGAACCAATGCCATTACCGAGGCGAAGGCCAATACGATTACACGCTTCATCATCAAACCGTTACTGTCTCTGTCTGTGGAAACCAAATTCATGGTGTCAGGTGGATCACTCAGAAAACCACTACACGTCTACTGCAATCCAGCGTAAATTCACTTAGAGGAATTCTACTACAAAACGCGGGACCCGCGTGCACTCAGGCAGACACACATAAAATGAAAGGTCGGCCCTCGTCTCCGACCGATTAGCTGCCAATGCCGCATCGCGGGAAATTCATCATCCGCAAGAAAGCTCAACGAAGACCAAGGTCTGTGCTGAGTCAAAGCGCGAAGCGAACCAGAGGTCTTCTACGTAAAAGTATTCAAATGAGGTCGTCGTAGAGCGGGGAATACACCAATGTGTTGGTAAACGCCCATCGATTGACCTGCCGATGCATACGCTCGATACCTATCAAGTTTTGCGCAAGTCAGTCTTAAAACTACGCAAGCCAATCACGAACCACTTCCCCACCTACGTCGGTCAGACGAAAATCTCGGCCTTGAAACCGATAGGTCAGCTTCAGGTGATCCAAACCGAACTGATGAAGCATCGTTGCATGCAGGTCGTTGATGTGGACGGGATTCTCTTCAATTCCCCAACCAATTTCATCTGTTTTGCCATAGGTCATCCCACCCTTCAATCCACCACCAGCCAACAACATCGTGTACGCGAACGGATGATGGTCCCGACCGGTATTTGCTGTTCGCCCAACGCGATTTTCTCCGAGTGGCGTTCGCCCAAACTCACTTCCCCACACCACCATGGTTGAATCAAGCATTCCACGCTGCTTTAGATCTTTAATCAACGCGGCGATCGGCTGATCCACACATTCAGCGTTGTGGTTGAGATGAAAGTCGAGCTCGCTGTGCTGATCCCAGGATGCGTGGATGATGTTGATAAACCTCACACCTCGCTCAACCATACGGCGTGCCAGCAGACAATTTCTCGCAAATGTGTCGTATGTGCGAAGATGCCCAAGCGATCCTCGCCAAACCTTTTTAGGCTCTGGACGCCCCACACCATAACGATCAAGCGTTTCTTGCGACTCATCAGAGAGGTCAATTAATTCCGGCGCCGCCGTTTGCATTCGATTGGCGAGTTCGTAGTTCGCAATTCGACTCGCAATCTCTGGATCATGTACCTCTTGATACCTTCGCTGGTTCGCGCGTCCAAGTGTATCGAGACCCGCACGCTGCAGCTCAGGTGGCAAACCATTTGGATTGGTGAGGTTCAAAACTGGCTCACCCTGATTTCTAAAAAGAACTCCACCATAAGACGAAGGAAGAAAACCGCTCTGGTACAAAGTCGCACCACCGCTACTCCCGCGACCTGCGGTTAACACAACATACCCAGGTAAATTCTTTGAGTCACTCCCAAGTCCATAATGAATCCACGAACCCATCGCAGGCATTCCAAACCTAGAAACACCGCACTGCATCATTAGCTGTCCAGG
>JADHOA010000238.1 GCA_016779185.1 Rubripirellula sp. | reverse complement strand
AGGGTTTGTTGCCTGCTTTGCCCTCCTTTTGAACCTTGCCATGATTCTAGCAACCATGGTTCTGATCAATCAGCCTCTTACGCTTCCGGGACTCGCCGGTCTCGTTTTGACAGTGGGTATGTCGGTTGATGCAAACGTTTTGATTTTCGAGCGTATCCGTGAGGAAATCAAAAAGGGTGCCGCAGATCGCATGGCGATTCGCAATGGTTTCTCTAAGGCGACCATCACGATTGTTGACGCCAACTTGACCACGTTAATCACCGCGATCGTTCTCTACGCAATCGGAACGGATCAAATCCGTGGATTTGCCGTCACATTGATTCTCGGTATCGTCTTCTCGATGTTCACTGCGATTTATGTCTCGAGAACGATCTTTGATGTTGCGGAACGATTCCGATGCCTTTCGCTCGGGATGACCGATGGAGTGAACTCGATTCGAAAAGCCCTTACTCGTGATGGAAACGTCGACTTCATGGGGCTTGGTAAACTCACGATCTCTGCTTCCGTCATCCTGATCTTGATTGGTATCGCATCCCTTGCCGCTCGCGGCCGTGGAATTCTGGATATTGATTTTGCCGGTGGTTCTTCGGTTCAGTTCCGACTTGATCGTGCCATGACGACCGATGAAGTGCGGACGATCGTCAAGTCTGAAATGGTGAAACCTTTCGGGGAAGTCTTGGTTGACTCGGGTAAAGTCACCGAAGACCAGCTTTCCGAAGCGATGAATGCAGCCAAGTCCGAAGCCGCACCACTGGAAGCAGTATTGGTCTCGTTGGGACTGGTGGGTGATCAGGATATCACTGAGGCCAAGAGCGTCGCCGAAGAACTCCCGTATACCGTCAATGGTGTTTCAATGGATGGCGCACCCGCATCAACCATCTACAAAGTTGATTCGTCGTTCCGACGCGTTGACGACCTAAAAGCAGCGGTGGTTCGAGCGTTCCAAGGATCGGAGTCGGCGAAACTCGTCACGTATGAAATATCGGTAGGTGATGCCAGCACGGAGAGTGCCAGTACGAACAGTGCCAGTGCAGTCGAAGAACAGGCAGCCGCACCTGCTATTGAGTCGCAGTCATCAAGCGACTCGGTTGACAACGGCGTCATGCTGGTTTCGGTAGTCTCGCAAGATGAACAAGAGACTGGTGGCGAAGATGCTGCCGATGGACCGACGAACGCAGACGACACAGTTACCACTGATGCAGCCGAACAAGCGGCTTCAAGCGATGAGCAACTTGACATCGCCTCGACCGAAGGTGCGGTCACTCAAGTAGAAATCCAAGTGGGTATCGCTGGACAATCCGCTGGCGAAGGTGAGCAGCAACAAGGTGCGGCGATCAGCGAAGGCACCCTCAAAGACACCCTCGTTCTTGTCGCTCGAGAAGCAGGAGTGGCTCTCACCGATCGCGTTATCGGCACAACGCCTGTCCCCATCAGCAGCGATGAAAGCACTCAGTTCGCAGAATGGAGCCCTGGATCACAGCTGAGATTTATGCGTTGGAGCATCGAACTCCCACTCGATAGCGACCAATCTCAGGCAGTGCTTAACGCATTGCAGCAGCGAATGAACCAAGATCCTGTTTGGGTCGGAAGCAGTGCGGTTGGCTCACGAGTTGCCGGTGACATGATTGGACGAGCATTCGGAGCCTTATTTGCGAGTATCCTCTGCATCATCGGTTATATCTGGTTCCGTTTCCAACGTGTCATCTACGGTTTTGCAGCCGTAGCGGCCCTCTTACACGACGTCTTGATCACGTTGGGTGCGATTGCTGTTAGCTACTGGCTTGCGGATGCACTTGGATTCTTGCTGATCGACCCGTTCAAGATCAGCCTAACCGTGGTTGCTGCGATCTTGACCATCATCGGTTACTCGCTGAACGATACGATTGTGGTCTTTGACCGGATTCGAGAAACCAAAGGGAAAGCAACCAAATTGACCGGGGAAATGATCAATTCGAGTATCAATCAGACTCTGAGTCGAACGTTGTTGACCTCCATCACCACGTTGATTGTAGTTGTCCTGCTGTACGCTTTCGGCGGTGAAGGAATTCACGCCTTTGCTTTTGCCTTGGTCATTGGCGTGGTTGTCGGTACCTACAGTTCCATTTTCATCGCCAGCCCAATCTTGCTCTGGCTGATTGAACGCCGGGACGGTGCGACCAACTAAAAACGGTGCAACCAACGAATACTGGATGAACTAGAATCTACCGGAGCTAGGACAACTGAATTAGCTCCATGTGACCCATCATGATTTGCCGGGTTCTCATCTTCGCTGATGTGATCCCCGGCTTTTTTTCTACCCATTTTTCTACCCACGATTGACTGGTTAAGACCGGATGTCGACTCAACCCAACATTTCAATCCTCCCACAGCACACCGGGGAACGTGAAATCGCATCAAGCCATGTTAGCATCGATGCAAAGCGGGACCCTGTTCAGATGGGACTCGGCTGCCGACAAGGCAACCTTGGTCACTGGATATGGATCCTTTTGGTTAGTTTCACTGTAGGCTCCTTCAACTCTGCCGCTGCCCAATCGGGCGTTAACTTAAAGGCCGGCGTTAACACAGAGGCATCCTCCCAAAGCCAATCCGAGCAACTGCAACAACTGCAGATCGACATGGAATACCTCGCAAGCGATGAACTGCGTGGACGCGGGGTTGGCGATGAAGGCATCAACGTTGCAGCTGACTACTTGGTAAAACGCATGAAGGACATT
Organism: Rubripirellula sp.; assembly: GCA_016779185.1. Lineage (GTDB taxonomy): Bacteria > Planctomycetota > Planctomycetia > Pirellulales > Pirellulaceae > Rubripirellula. The sequence continues at coordinate 4,167 of JADHOA010000238.1, read as the reverse complement.
GGACTCAATACCGAGGTTTGGCAAGAATCGGCCAAACAACCGTTCGAAGTATTGCTGGGTGCTCAAGCGTCAAACAAGGAAAATAACTTCATCGAAGTCCAAACGACAAATAGTGATCAGGAAACGCAACGCTGGACGCTAGACGAAGGATTTGGACCACTTGCAGTCGGAGAAGCGATTGGAAAACAGAGCGGCCCATTAGTTTTTGCAGGCTATGGAATCACCGCAAAAGATCTTGAATACGACGACTACGAGGGCCTCAACACTTCGGGGGCGGTTGTCATCGTGCTTCGCAAGGAACCCCAACGCAACGACCCAGAGAGTCGATTTAACGGAACAGACAATACGCAATACGCTCTCTTCAATACAAAAATCAAGAATGCAATGGATCATGGCGCGGCTGCTCTGGTGATCGTCAACGACCAAGACAGCGTTAACGAAGCGACCAAGAAGATCAAAGAAGAAAAAGAGCGAGAGCTAGCAAGGCTCCAGCAAATCAATCAGGAACTCGCGTCGACGCCAATCATCAATGCTGCCAAACGCCGACAACTAAGATCGAGTAAAGCAAATATTAACGCGGCAATCCAATCACTTGAGCGAGACCGACGTGTAGCAGAACGAGGTGTGCTAGGGATGTCCGAGGCGGGTCGACGACGCCCAGATCAGAAATCCATTCCGATCGTGTCCGTTGGACGTGACGTGGTAGATCAGTGGCTACGAACAGCAGCCGGAAAAGCACTCGCCGAGATTGAAGCAACAATTGACGAGACCGGAAAACCCGCAAGCATCGCGATGCCACAGTCGATCGCCTCGGTGTCGGTGGGTATCGAACCACTCAATGCGGAAGCCAACAATGTCCTCGGCTTCCTTGAAGGCAAAGGTGAGCTGGCTAACGAAACCGTCATCGTCGGTGCACACTATGATCATGTCGGCATGGGTGGCAACGGCTCACTCGCCCCTGGCACCATTGCAGTGCACAACGGAGCAGACGATAACGCAAGTGGCACGGTAACCATGCTATCAGTAGCAAAACAGATGGTGACGAGGTTGTCGGATAGCCAGAACTACCGAAGAATTGTTTTCATGGGTTTTTCTGCCGAAGAACGTGGCCTGCTTGGAAGTAAGCACTACGTGAAACAACCGAGATTTCCACTCGAAAGCACCGTCAGCATGATCAATTTGGACATGGTCGGGCGACTGCTCGACAACGAATTGACTGTCTATGGAACTGGTTCAGGAGAAGACTTTGAGTCGTTGGTGGATCGCAAAAATTCGGAGCAAGCAGAGCCATTCCGACTCTTTAAAATGGCCAGTGGTTACGGGCCGAGCGATCATCAAAGTTTTAACGAGGCCGGAATCCCGGTATTGTTCTTCTTCACAGGGATCCATAACGACTACCATCGACCAAGTGATGATTTTGACAAAATCAATTTCGGTGGACTAACCCGCATAACCGATATAGTCTCTGACATCACGATCGACCTGGCGACTCGAGAATCGCGGCCCAAGTTTGCTGAGACCAATCGACGTGTCGAAATCCGACGTCAAATGACAGCATTTTTGGGCATTGCCCTTCAGGACAATGACGGCGGGGTGATCGTCGCTCAGGTGACAGAGCCGGGACCGGCAGCCTCAGCGGGGATTCAGGCGGGAGATCGGATCAACAAAATTGCAGATCGAGACATTTCCACGGCATCGGAGGTGATTGATTGGGTTCGAACACAAACACCGGGAAATCCGGCAAAAATCATACTCAAAAGAGACGAGGAGACACTGGAAATCACGGTTGAACTCGGAAAACGACCAGCCCAGTAACCAAGCATCAGCAGAAGTTTTGCCACACGAGTCGGAAATCAACCGGGATCAACGGCAGAAAAACTCGCTCGGAAAGTTGGATGAATCGAAATCAATAAACCTGTTACCTTTGCTGATTTTCGCCATCGAAGGTGAGCAGTGGGCACAGGGAAACGCTAGCGAACAGAACACGGATCAGAGAATTCGCAGAGCAGCGGGTACTCGAAAATTTTTAATCTTTACGGCTTCACGGAGTGGTGACACAATCCCGACCCATGGAATGCCCTCAACCGATTGAGGCGATTCATGGAATGAACTACCAAGCGTCGGACGCTTTAGGTTCATTATGCCCCATAGCACATGCATCGGGATTCGACGCGCACCCATAACGCAAGGAGAGCGGACGTGCGACTTTTTGGTAAAAAGGCCTTACTTTTGGCCACTGTTTCCCTAACCCTTCTGGCCCCAAGCTTCGCCCAAGGTCAGGACGCGGCCCATCGCATCGCGGTGGTTGACGTTGCCCATATTTTCAAGAACCACCCTGGTATTAAAGCGCAGGTGGAAAAGGTCGAGTCAGATCTGAAAGCGTATGACGCTCAGCTGCAGGCAAAGCGAGAAGAACTCAAGCAAGCCGCAGAGCAACTCAAAGCTTACAAAGTAGGCTCCGCAGAGTACGCCGCTCAGGAAGAACTCGTCGCCTCGATGGAATCGAAGCTGCGTCTTGATATGGCTCGCACTCGCAAAGAGCTTGCGGACGCGGAAGCAAAGATCTACTTCCAAAACTACAAGCTGATTGCGGATGGCGTGAAGTTTCTTGCCAATCACTACAAGATCAACCTTGTCCTTCGATACAACAGCGAAGACATGGATCTCGCCAATGGCGAATCCGTGATTCGTGGTGTGATGAAAAACATCGTCTATCACGACGAGTCGCTCGATATGACCAAGGGCATAATGCAATACCTCGATCAGTCGATGAAGACCGCGAATAGTGGATCCGTTTCCACCAAATAATGCGTTTCAACGTGTTATTTGGGATGCGGGAATACCGGCGTGCTCTACGGTGGCACGCTGGTGATGAGGACTGAGTTGCGGTGCAGGGTATTGAAGCAGCTAAAGAGGCTGCACGAGCGGAACGCGTTTCAAGATGAAACGCTCCACAGAAGCCCGGCGAGATCCAATGCTCAGTCAAGCAAAGTCGCAGAAACCACTCGCAGAAGTTACTGCAACGGTGGAGGTAGCCAGCCACTACCTTCGAGTGAATGAATTATCATCGAGTGTGCTCGCACCCCCGCAGGCGCACAACAGGCATGGAGGCCAGCGTGACCCCATCACGCAATCAGCATACCCTCGCGGTGTCATGCGAAGTGCATGGCCGCGGTTATTGGACCGGCAAGCAAGTACAGGTTGCGATTCACCCCGCATCCATCGGTACTGGGCTAAGGTTCATTCGCACCGACATGGCAGAACCCAATCACTGCCAAGCGAGTATCGAATTTCGCGAGGACGCGAGTCTCAGAACCAATCTTCTCAACGGCGAGGTTCGCTTGCAGATGGTCGAACATCTCATGGCCGCGCTCGCTGCTCTTGAGATCGACAACTGCATCATTGAAATTGACGGAGAAGAATTTCCAGCCCTGGATGGAAGCAGTCTTCGATACGTCGAAGCGATGTCTGATGCCGGCTTGATTATCCAAGCCGCAGAAAAACGTCGTTTGGTAATCCAAGAAACAATGCGGATCGAACGAGGTTCGAGCTGGGTCGAACTTTCACCCGCTTTACATGGCGAGAGCTACTTCGAGTATCGCCTCAGTTTCGATGACCAGATTCCGATCAAGTCGCAAACCTTTGGGTTGAATCTAACACCGGATCGTTTCATCCGTGAAGTTGCAGCAGCAAGAACCTTTGTGACCGAACAGCAAGCTGCCTCAATTCGTGCTCAGGGTGTTGCCGCACACGTTACCAACCAAGATCTCTTGGTCATCGGCGACGACGGTCCGATTGAAAATACCTACCGATTCAACGACGAATGCGCCCGTCATAAAACCCTCGATCTCATCGGCGACTTAGCGTTGTCTGGGGTCGAGTTCATTGGCAGGGCGACTTCTTTTCGCGGTGGCCACAGCCTCAACGGTGAGGTTGCAGAGTATCTGAAAGAACTCGCGGTCGCCGAAATAAATCAAATTGCTCCAAGTATCAACGTCCCCAAATCCGTGCCCCACCTTAGAAAAGCCATGTAAAGGCTAGTTGCAAAGGCAGATCAAGATACCTTTGCAATGACCTGGAGACACCATGAGTAACATGATTGCACCAAGTGCCGTGGTCGACCCCCGAGCCAAAATCGGGAACAACGTCCACATTGGTCACTTTTCG
>JADHOA010000237.1 GCA_016779185.1 Rubripirellula sp. | reverse complement strand
GTGAAAAACAGCCACCCCCCCAAGGCATGTGGAAGATTCATGCCGTTGATTTACCTAATAACGTTCTTGAGAAACTTTATTTCTCTAACGCCGCAAAATTGATACCCGGTGTCAAAGAACGACTCACTAGCCTACCACGCTAAATTGTGACTTTTGCGTTCGCCCCAATAATCGATCGCCTCCTTCAACGCGGAAAACAACTTGGATCAACCTACCTTCGCCATGATTAGCTGTGCGGTCGGTGCTGAATCGGCCGTCAAAGAGTCGGTGCTCCAAGATGGCTGGCGGCTTGCCTTCTCTCGCCCCGGCTTTGTGACGCTCAAGCACGAACAGTCCAAAGAGCCACCGCGAGGCACTTTCATCCGAACCTCTTCGCGATCCATCGGATCGGCAAAAGCTTCGTCGTTTAGCAACCTAGCCGAATTGCTAATTGAAAAACTTTCTGAGCAATTTGATTCCTCACCCCCATTCAATCAACTTCATGTATGGCCCAAAGATCGCGCGCCGATCGGACGTTTCGGGTTCGAGCCAGGGCCAGATGAAGTCTCGAATGCAATCAGCGCCGAAATATTTCCGCGGTTGGCCAAAAAATGGCTAACTTGTGACCTCCCGAATCGGATTGCGGAAAGCGGTGATCGCGTTTTGGATCTTGTTCTCGTCGAACCATCCCATTGGTTTTTTGGTTGGCATCAAGCCGGTGATTGGCACACTCGGTGGCCGGGCGGTGTCCAGCCGATCACACTGCATCAAGAACCTGTTTCGCGAGCGTACTACAAAGCGGCCGAATCGATTACCTGGAGTGGCTTTCCGATTCGTCGTGGTCAAACCGCCGTCGAGATCGGCAGTTCTCCCGGCGGTGCTTGCGGCCGATTACTAGAACTCGGTTTAAAGGTCATCGGTATCGACCCCGCCGAAATGGATCCTTCAATTGCCGAACACCCTCAATTCAAGCACATCCGAGCTCGTGCCGGCGATCTCCCTCGAAAAACGTTTCGAGGCGCCAAGTGGTTATTGGTCGATTCCAATGTTGCACCAGAAAAAACGCTCACCACCATCAGAAACATCGTGATGCACCGGGACTGCACACTCGAAGGCTTACTCGTCACGCTGAAAATCGGTAACTACACCGCCTCACAAAAAATCTCGTCCTGGGAACAGGAAATCGATTCGTGGAATCCAAGCCGCGTTCGCGTTCGACAATTGTCTAGGAACAAAGTCGAAGTTTGTTTTGCGATCGAATTTGATCGCTAAGTCGATGAGACCCGAGTCAGTCGATAAACCACCACTTGGTTGACCATGCCATGCTGGGTGTCGCTTGGGAATCTGTCGATGGTCAGCATCTCAAGATTCCCTGCCTAACCTGCCAGGGCGCCCCAGGCCTCCAAATCCCCCAAGCCTCCAAATCCATCTTGCGTCACAGAGCGAAATCCATCTACGCTTCGGCGGAAACGCAAAAAATACGCGATATTTTCTCTTAGTTTGGATTTGCCATGGAAGGCTCAGATCGAACGTTCTCTCTAATTTCAGCAAGATGCTTAGCTGTTATCTGTATCACTGCGAGTATCCACTTCCAAAAATCGAATGCTGAAGAAGCACAGTGGATTTGGAATCATGGCAGTGAACTGAATACTCCCATTGCAACGGGAGAGACGTGCTATTTTCGGCAACCCATCAACCTTAAAGTTCGATCGACAGGGCGAGTAGAAATCGCAGCCGACGATCAATTCGAACTTTTCGTCAACGGTAAAAAAATTGGTGCTGGACAATCATCTAGGGAATTGCAGCAGTTCGACATCACCGAACAGCTAGAAATCGGGCGAAATGTGATCGCGGTGAAGGTAGTCAACACCCATGGCACAACGGCTGCATTGGCAGCTCGAGTCTCGGTAAAACCCGACAATCAACCCAAGTGGTTCACGTTCAGTACCAGTCCATCATGGCGAGTCAGCACGACCGAGATTCCGAACTGGCAATCGGTTGTGTTCAACGATCGACTTTGGGGGACAGCGTCATCATTCGGAGAACTCGGTGACACAGTTCCTTGGGATCGAGCCGAAGACGTGGTTGCTGAAGTTCAAACGGAACAGCAAGAACGATTTCAGATTCAAAAAGGATTTGGTGTTCAACGAGTTCTTAATGATGAAAAGCTAGGCTCGATCATCGCGATGACATTCAATGAGTTCGGCCATCTAGTTGTTTCTCGTGAGAACGGTCCGTTGCTACTGATTTCCGACAAGGACCAAGACGGTATTCCTGAGCATGTAACCGAGTACTGTAATCAGGTCTCCAATTGCCACGGGATTTTGGCACTCAATGGAGAGGTGTTTGTCACAGGCGATGGTCCAGAAGGCACCGCGCTCTATCGACTGAGCGACGCCGATCGCAACGGGCATCTCGAGGGTGTGAAAGCGATTGTCAAATTCGACCACCCATCAGGCGAACACGGTCCTCATGGATTGCGACTGGGTCCTGATGGAATGATCTACGTCACGGTTGGCAATCACGCCAAAGCCCTCGGCGAAAAAGGCGATGGGGAAACACTGAGAGTGAGCTACGAGGGCGACTTACTACCTCGGTACGAAGACCCCAACGGACATGGAATGGGCGTGAAAGCTCCAGGCGGAACGATCATTCGCACGGACATTAACGGAAGCACGGTTGAGACGGTGGCCGGTGGCTTGCGAAATGCCTATGACTTGGTGTTTCACCCCGAAGGTTCACTTTTCGTTCACGATTCGGATATGGAATCGGATCTGCAAACCACTTGGTACCGACCCACCACGCTATTTGATGTCCCAGAAGGTGGAGAGCTTGGGTGGCGTGCGGGCTGGGCAAAGTGGCCAGAGTATTACATGGATCGACTACCAAATTTGCTAGACACTGGTCGAGGCAGTCCGACTGGCGCGACGTGTTACGAGCATCATATGTTTCCAGCTCGATACCATCAGTCCTTATTCTTGGCGGACTGGTCGGAAGGAAGGATCCTGAATGTTCGACTGAAACCTCGTCAAGCGGGCTATGTTGCGGAAAGCGAAGTATTCTTAAAAGGACAACCGTTAAACGTTTCGGATTTAGAAGTCGGCCCTGACGGATCGATCTACTTCTGCACCGGCGGACGTGGAACCTCTGGCAGCATCTACCGTGTTGTCTACAAAGGCGAAGTGCCGGATCGAATGAAGCAATTGGGTACTGGAATCTCAGCAGCCATTCGACAACCGCAGATGGAGTCTGCTTGGGCCAGACAATCGGTGGCCGCGGTTCGACAAGAACTGGGTGATCGCTGGGGACAACTCGTTGCAGGAGTCGCCCTTAGTAACGACAACCCACCGCATTACCGCACACGTGCGATTCATCTCATGCAACTTTTTGGCCCCGTTCCAAACGAGAAACTACTGCTTGAATTGAGCGAGGCTCCCAATGAACAGGTGCGTTCGAAAGCAGCATGGATGATGGGGCTGCACCCAGGAGATCGGAGTCAAGTGACGCTGCTGAAACTCCTCGGCGATGTCAACCCTCGGGTGCAGCGAGCAGCCTGTGAGGCGATGCTGCGAAGTGGCCAAATCCCTCAAGATGCTCAGGCCATTTTGCCACTTCTTGAATCCAACGATCGAAATCTTTCGTTCGTTGCAACGCGTCTGCTGGAAAGAATCCCAACCAGTCAGTGGAGGAATCGGATTCTTGAATCAGATAACCCTCGAGTTGCCATTCAAGGCATGATGGCGTTGGTCAACGCAGAACCGACTCAAAAGAATTGCCTCGAAGTCATTGAAAAAACCTCCGAATGGATGGGTGGTTTCCTTTCCGATGCAGACTTCCTCGACACGCTTCGACTTTGCCAAATCGCTCTGCATCAGGGAAAAATCGAACCAGAGGCAGTAACGGACCTGCGAGATCAAATTGCGGAAGAATTTCCGGCGGGTGATCACCGGATGAATCATGAACTCATTCGACTCGCAGCTTACCTAAAGGCCGACTCGCTATCGGACCGAGCATTGACTTATTTGTACAGCGACCACGACGAAATGGATCGCACTCTGGTGGCGATGTACCTGCAGTTCCTTTCCCATGATTGGAATGCAGAGCAGCGATTCCGCCTGCTGAAGTACTACGAAAACGCAAGCACTTCGACGACTTCCTCTTCCTTGGCGTTGTATCTGCAAAATGTCACGAAGGACTTTGCGAAATCTCTCAGTGACGATGACATCCTTGCCATTCTCGAGCAGGGTGCAACCTGGAGAAACGCAGCTCTCGCGGCTCTCGATCGAATTCCTCATCCGATCGACCTAACCACTGCAGTGACCCTTCGAGAACTTGATCAAAAACTCGTCGAATCACTCAACCACGGCGAAATTGAGAGGAGACTTCGCATCAGTATCGTTGCTTTGTTGGCATCGAGCAACGATGAGGAGTCGTTTGATTATTTGCGAAGCTTGTGGCGATCCGAACCAGAACGTCGTCCAATCTTGGCGTTGGGTCTCGCTCAGCAACCCGAGGGTGATAACTGGGATTACTTGGTTCGCAGTTTGAATGTCATGAATGATGACGCAGCGATTGAAGTCGTAAAAGCTCTTCGATCAGTCTCTATCGCCACCGATGATCCAATGGCACTTCGGCAACTGAGTCTCCTCGGTGTAAAAGCCCAACAGAAGAAAACAGACTTTGAAGAAGTCGAAGCACTGTTAGAGCACTGGACGGGAATGCAACGCCCCGAAGATGCCGCCAAATCCATGAGACCTTGGCAAAAATGGTACGCGAAAACTTACCCGGATCGTCCGCTTGCTGAATTACCCAACGAAGAAGAATCACGTTGGGATTTTGATCAGCTCGTGAGCTACATCAATAGCAAAGAAGGTAACCAAGGGAATGCCGAACTTGGTCGAAATATTTTCGTCCGAGCAAAGTGTGTGCAATGCCACCGCGTCGGTGACGAAGGTCAATCTGTGGGTCCGGAGCTGACGGGTATCGCAGGGCGGTTTTCCAAACGCGAGATCCTTGAATCGATTCTCTATCCGTCTCATACCATCAGCAATCAGTATGCCAGTAAAAAAGTGCTTACGCTTGATGGCCAAGCCTTCACCGGCATGCTAACCGAGACAGGAAACCAGACGCTGCAGTTGCGAGATTCGAACAATCAGCTGTTGGTCATCAAAGAGGAGCAAGTGGATCAGATCTTGCCGAGCAGCAGCAGCATCATGCCTGCAGGATTACTTGATGACTCCAGCCTGCAGGAAATCAGTGACCTGATGTCCTATCTCGGTGTTGTTCCCAGTGTGGAAATTGCAACGCGACCGTGATCGAATTTACAGGGTTCAGGGCCTTGGAGTGGAACATTCAGTAGACGATAAACGCCTACCGAATGCTTCAAGGCTAGAGCGATTGTCATCAAATCGATGATGACAATCACATTTCAAACAAGGAAGCTGCGACGTTGGCGACGAGACAATCGAGTCGGATGAACGAGATTTTCTCATCCACGATCACTACCCCAGAAGTCTTGAAGCGATTTTCGCCCGACCACGGCTTACGTCCCGGAGTATCGATCCGAGAGATTGGATCGAGAAAAGCTTTCTAGCTCGTCTCTGACTGGATTTACTCCACTCACTTCCCAAGAACGCCTGTGGCGGGCAAAATACTATCCCCTCAGGCTCGTGATTGCCGTTTTCGGCTATAAAAATCGCGAATCATCAAAATTTCATTAGGTCATTACGCTTTTTTGTTGGGATCGATCGTGGAACGCCGTCTGCTAACGTTTGTCCTCGCCTCGACCGCGTTCTTCATGTTCTACATTTGGGTTCGATCGATGATCGTTCCGCCCCAACCGCCGCTTATCAGCGATAACGGCAGTGAAATGGTGATCAATGGTGAATCGCTTCAAGGTGACTCGGCTGAACCAACTCTCGATAATGGTGCAATTGCCCCCGCCTCGGAGTCACAAGTCTCAGACGATCCCTCGGCAAATTCGGCTGCCAATGAAGAAGAAAACGCGGAAGAGATGGTTCCGCAGCGTCCTGAGAACGCCAGTTGGATTTCCTTGGGTTCGATGTCACCGGAGGATGGCTACCATTTGCTGGTAACCCTCAATAGCCAAGGCGCTGGTATCGAACGAATTGAAATGACCGAGCGGAATGAGGCAGGGCAGTTCCGTTATCGTCGAGTAGATGTACGCCACGGATATCTCGGATATCTGGGTGCCGAATCATCAACGTCCTCAGACGGTGTTGTTGTCAACGTGGTAGGCAAGGGCACTCCTGCACAACTTGCTGGAATCAGAGTCGGAGACATCGTCGTCTCGGTTGCGGGTCAGGCCACCGCTACGCGAGAACAACTTGCGGATTCACTCATTGGAACCAAGCCCGGTGATGAAATCGAAGTCAAAGTACTGCGTGGCGATGACCTCAGTGAGGTGATCGTGATTGTGGTTCTGAGCGAGCATCCATTGGACTTGGTTCGACTAGCCAAGGACGGCGGTGCTGACCAAGTACCCGGTAATCTCTCCAGATCTTCTTGCTTGATGACTCTAAGTCAGGTCAATCGCAAGAGTATCGGGCCCAGTGATCGATCGATTGCTGGGTTGGCGAATCCAATGGAGATGAACTGGAATATCGACCATTCGGATTCAACATCACTCTCGACCGCCGAACTGTCGCTCGAGTTTTCCGCGAGCGAAATGTCCGTGGTAGGTGGCGATGCGATTCGCCTAAGTCGTAGCTTTACTCTGGAACCTGCCTCTTATGATCTCGGCATGACCTTGCAGATTGAAAACCTTTCTGACAAGCCGCAGGACTTGGCTTATCGTCTTGAGGGAGCCAACGGGATCACGCTGGAAGGCTGGTGGTACAGCAATAAAATCAGCCCCCACTGGAGTGGAGGAGCTGCAGCACGTGACATTG
>JADHOA010000236.1 GCA_016779185.1 Rubripirellula sp. | reverse complement strand
CCTTGGTTTCACAGAGGGTACAACTCAAAATCGCTCAAAACCATCTTTCCTCAGGCGCCACAAGATTACAACAACTTTCGATCTAGTCGCTACACCACATCAGGGCAAGTGCCGTTTGGATCGACGATTCCAAAGCTTTTGCGTTATTATCGCCAACCAGAAAACGTGCCGGTTTTCTCGGTCGGCGACCTAATCGCGAATCGATTACCGTGCGAGGCCTCGCAGCCAGACACAGCACCGGCTTGAACCTCGCGACGCAGCACGCAGCACAAAAAAATGGAGTAACATACCGCATCGGATTGAACCCCCTAGCGAAATCGTTCTGTATGCTAGGACTCGAGTGCGCACATCTGGCTCTGCCCAGCAATTACACGATACTTAATTAGTCAAATCCTCTCAAAATCCAACGGAATCACCTCATGAAAACTCAACACCTCGCGTTATCGTGCTTGATTGCATTTTCGCTTGCCAGCATCTCTGGCAACGCAAAAGGACAGGAGACGCCAAAAAGCCACGACGCTATTCAGCCTGTCCCGCGAGACGGAGGCTGGATGAAGCGGCACGATTCGATGAATGAGCGTGTAGCTCAAGGGAACGTCGATCTCGTTTTCATCGGTGATTCGATCACGCAAGGATGGGAGGGTCGAGGAAAACAGATTTGGGCGAAACACTACGGGGATCGAAATGCGGTGAACCTAGGTATCGGAGGCGACCGCACTCAGCACGTCATTTGGCGTCTGCAAAATGGAAACATCAAAGGCATCACACCCAAAGCAGCTGTCATCATGATTGGCACGAACAATTCTGGATCAAACACACCGGAACAAATCGCCGAAGGCGTCACTGAAATTGTGAAGATCCTGCGCGACAAAACGCCGCAAACTCAAATCCTGCTGCTTGGAACCTTTCCCAGAGGAGCCAACAAAGATGACGCTCGACGAATCGTCAATGAAAAGAGCAATGAAATTGTTTCCATGTTGGCCAGTGATTCCAATGTGCATTATCTAGACATCGGACAAAACTTTTTAAACGACGACCAGACCCTTTCAAAAGATATCATGCCTGACCTTTTGCACCTTAGCGAACAGGGCTATCAAATTTGGGCTGATTCCATTGAGTCAAGCTTGAAAAGTCTGCTTCAAGAATAAATACCTTGGAAAGATCTTATCTCCGACTCGCAACGAAGACTCGGCAAAAGACGCCGATTCGTGACGAGCGATTCTGCCAAGGCGAAAACCCCAATGCAGATGGCTGCGTCAAAAGATAACACAACGCTGCTCTCGTCGAACTTTGCGATTCAACTTTTATTTCTTCGTTCATTTCCACTTAATCAGCACGACAGACGCAACACGATGACAATCCCCCTCTCCACACGATGCAGAATGTTGGCGGAAGCTACCTTAATGCTGACGGCTGTCATGTTGTGTTCCACGGTTTGGACCGCCACCACACCCAATGCCTTCGGCCAATCGCAAGTGCCGCAAGACCGCTGGGAAAAAGTGACCATCGATGAAATCGAAATCGGCTATGGACTGCAAATAGAAGACGTCAATGGGGACAAAAAACCCGATATCATCTTGGCGGATAAAAGCACGGTTCAGTGGTATGAAAACCCTACTTGGCAAAAGCACGTCATCGCAAAGGACCTAACAGAACGAGACAACGTTTGCATTGCTGCAACGGACATCGACGGTGACGGTCGTTGTGAAATCGCTGTGGGAGGCCAGTGGAACTATCGAGAAAGTGTAAAAGACGGTGCGGTTCATTATCTGATCGCGCCCTCTGATCGATCTCAACCATGGAGTCCAGTTAAGCTTTACAACGAGCCAAGCACGCATCGAATGCATTGGATCTCTGGCCCCGACGGATCGAAACGACTGGCCGTCAAACCGCTTCGAGGAAAGGGAAGCGTTGATGGCGACGGGGCGGGACTCAAACTGCTCGAATACTTGCCACCGAAAGATCCCCGATCCGATTGGACTCATGAAGTGATTTGCGATTTCCTTCACCTTTCACATAATTTTCACCCTGTGAACTGGGACGATGACCCCGAGGAAGAACTCATCGTTGCTGCCAAAGAAGGCGTTTGGCACTTTGATCGTACGCGTGGTGAAGGCGGTCCATCAAAATGGAAATCCACTCAACTGACTTCGGAGTTTGCAGGAGAAATTAGGGATGGAAAACTACCTGATGGAAGACGCTTCATTGTTGCAATTCAACCGATGCACGGATCCGTTGCCGCAGCCTATCGTGAGCCCGAATCTAACGCTCAAACGTGGGAATTGTGCAAAATTTTGAGTGAGTCGCTCAAGGATGGGCACGCACTAGCTTGTGCAGACTTCTTAGGCGTGGGATACGATCAAATCGTTGTCGGTTGGCGTGCAATGAATGATCCCGGCGTGCCAGGAATTAAACTTTTCACTCCTCTTGATCCGAACGGCAATCACTGGCGAGAAAACCAACTATCTGGTGATGAAATCGCTGTCGAAGATATTAAAATTGGCGATCTCGATCAGGATGGCCAAGTCGATATCATTGCTGCAGCTAGACAAACCAAAAATTTGGTGATCCTCTTTAACCGGACCATTTCACCAAAATGACCAAGTGTGGCTAAGAATGTTTGCGTTGCAACACACTTGCGCCAGCGAACGGAAGATAAATTCCTTGGATATCTATTTGGATTCAACCAAAATCAATCAACACGAATTTCAAGATCGGCTAAATAGATTGCTGTGATCAACTTCCCTGCTGCATCACGCTCGTGACTGGAATACCAGGAAACTAGGGCGTGACCGTCTCCCAAGTCGATGAAACCAGGATAGGAATTATCTCCGCCGCTTGGCAACTGGACGAATTCTCGCAGATCAGTACCGCTCAGCCAACACAGTGAAGTACGTGGCCCAGATTCAGTGTTACGCCTTCCGCCGACTACCCAGCGATCTCCCCATTGGGTGAGCATTGGGCCACCAATGTATCGATCAAGGTCGTCTCTCTTCCAATCTTGATAAGGGGGCGAGGAACGCACCATCTGCGCTGGCGATCGCCCACGCCTGCCAATACCGATCACATCGCCGTTTGGCAGAAACTGAAACGCGGTTTCATCTCCACTTTCTTCTTGGAACAAACCGGCAGTCCGCCAAGTCAGCCCATCGTCACTTTCAAGCATAGCGGACTCAACATCTGGTCCTTCGCCACGCGGACGCACATCGAATTGGTGTTTACGACGTCCGCATAGGTATGCCTTGCCGCCAAATTGATTCGCTCGCCAGATGTAATGCCCAAACGTTCCTTCAAGCATCACTGGACCATCCCAATTGACGCCATCGTTGGTGCACACCGCATAACCAAGATGCAAATTGAGGTCATAATCCTTGATCGCAATCGTTGATTCTCCGCTGTACCACGTTCCCGTGTAGATGAATAGCTTTTCTTGAAAGACAAGAAAATGCGGGTCGCGAGTATCACGCAGTGGTACAGAAAACTGATTCACTTTTTCCCAACTCTCAGCATCCGCACTAGACAGCACAATAATCGATGCTGATGGATGAACCATGTGACCATCGGGACAGCTACGAAACGTCAGATAGTACTTATCCTTGAAAAAAGCCAAATCGGTAAATGCGTTGTGTTCACCATTATGAAACACTCTTCGCACATTCTTCATCTGCACTTCGGGATCCTCTGCACGGATCGCAATTTCACCTTGTGCAAAAACACAAGAGGTAAAGCAGAGAATACAAAGAGAACCGAGAAAACCGCGACGCATCTAAATTCTCCTACCCCATGAACTAACGACAATCGACAATTTTTTCGCTTCAGATGATTCTTGAATCATCTGCTTTGGGAATCGAAAGAAACGCGTGATAGACACTGCATTTACCCGAAAAGACGGTGCACTGCTGCGATTGATTTTTAACAGTCGATCAACCAAACCTGATGCCGATGCCACGCACGATCAGTGACCTGTGAGAATGCATTCACCTCGGACTTATTGATCACGACTCACCAGTTCGACTGCCTCCTTGGCAAACCGCTGACCAAGCACCTTGTAACCCTCAGCAGAATAGTGCAGATCGTCCTTGATCGTTCGTCCCGCGCGATTCACACCATCGTTCAAATCATCGGTATTGACCCAGCGAAAAAGAGGACTCGAATCGGCAACTTTCACCTGAATCTCGCGTAAATTAGTCCACTCCGGATACTTGGTGTTTTTAAGATCAAAGTCACTAAGTCGACCGATTACCAACCCGATATCTGATCGACCAAGATCGTCACAAACCTGCTGGTAAAGCCCTCTAAGGCTTTCTTCGTACACCGAGGCCCACTTCATTTTTGCATCACGTTCGCCCTGCATCCAGATAAATGTCACCGACGCCAATTCCTTTTCTTTGATCGCAGCGTTCACCTTATCCAATAGTCGTTCATAAAGATCGCCAGTAGAGTTCGGAGTCTCCCCTTGGGGCGACTTCCAGTTCTTGTACCAGCGTTGGATTGGTTGACCGCCCAATGCATCTTGCACGACGATCACATTTTGCTTTCCAAAGACAGCCTCAACAGCGGGAATGAACGCTTCCTCTGGTCGATGCCCCTGCATATTGGATTGCCCTGACAAGATGAAAAGATGTGCACCCTGTGGTCCCGAATCGGCGGCCAACACGGAATCACCATTCAAGGCGATCGAAAAAATTGAGCAAAAAAGCAATAAAAATCTCATCGTCGTTCATTCAAAAAAGCAAGTTAAAAACAGGCACCATAGGATGGTACGCAGCAATACCAAGAACCGCTAACGCAAATCGCAAAAACCGAGAATTGTCATCCCAATCATCCGGTTAAACCGCAACTGTTAATACTCGGATGCCAGAAAACAAGCCTCACACTAATGTCGCGATTTCGATCCGTCACGGGTAAACCGAAACAGATCAATCTTGAATGGAAACAAAGATTGGATTACTGACGACAACGGGTTGGCGTTTTCCTTCTTTGTCTCCCATAACACGACCTAACTGCAACCGTTCACCGATTGCTGCAACGATCACGAAGGAATCTTCTTTAAAATCCAAAGGCAACGATTGCTCAAACTTAACAACGCCTTGATCAAAATCACTTGGATGGGTTGCCCGTGTTCTCGAAAGCTCTGGCCGCATCTGACCGTTAACAAAGACTTCGACACGATTAACATCGAGCCAATTCGCGCATTGAACTTTGATATTTAATGTTGCCCCCGTTTTTGGCAGTTGCACCGAGTCACCAATTTGCGCTGCCTTTTCAAGACGTGCGTGATCAAGAGACACAGACATGAACGGTCCTGTCGACATCACCACTTGCCCCGTCTCCAAACGTTGGGTCATCTCACTCGTTGCAATCTCCGCTGGATTATCGGTGCTACATCGAATCCAATTCCGAAGCGACCCACTGCCGTGAAAATTGTAATGCGCATCCGTGTTGACCACCCCTGGTATCCTCCTGCCTTGGGCAATCAATTTCATCCAGGGCAACATTCGATTCGAATCAGGATTCTTTAACTCGCCAGTTTGTTTCTCATCAAGAAAAATCAACTCCGGTGGATGCACTTCGATGACATCCATAAAGTCCAGCATCTTTGCGAACCCGCCATCCGGCTCGCCGTCAAGATTACGATCCTGAAGCATCTGCCTCATATTGGGATGGTTGCTTTGCACGACTTTTGACGCACCATCATCCCACATTGCTAAACGAGCAATCTGATTCACTGGATCCTGATTGTCAGTCCGGGGGCCACCGCCATCCTGCTTCCGGGGAGACCACTTCAATGGAAATGCATTTTGGTGATTAATAGGGAGTAATGATCCGGTAAGCTCCATTCCACTGCAGGTTGCCATTAAATGAGTAGCTCCAAGAATCTCTAATTGGTCATCGTAAGATTCGATTCGTTGGTGTTCCGTGCAAGGAGCAAATTCAAGATGTTCACACAGCAGGTTCTCAACTCGTCCCAATTGGTCAGACGTATTATCGCCTGATGGACTACTATGACTGTGTAATTCAGCACTCACCCACCCAGTGGTATCAACGACTCGACGCAATGTAACCTGAAGCTCTATTTGCTCGCCAACCTTGAGATTTAACTCCCGGGATTCAACATCGTATTCGGGACCACGACTGACAAGCACATCGTAGCTACCCGGAGGAATCGATCGCAGCACGGTTCCATCTGCACTATACACGCAGTTGCCAACCGAACCGCTTTGGCTATCGATTCCAAAAACGGGATCAGGTGTCTTGCTCCCGTCGGCCTGGCTCTTCCCAAAGAACGTCACCTTGCAGGGGATGCCTGTTCCATCCGTATCCTTAACCGTTAGCTTAACGCTAGTCGCCGGACCGACCTGAAAGTTATGTTGGCCCGGTTTCGATGCAACCTCCAAGGCCACCTCTTTGGTCTCATGCCCAATCGCTTCAATTTTCAGTCGGTGTTTCCCAGACGGCAAATGCACCGAACAAACGCCATTTTCTGCTACCATCCAAGTTGCCTCCCCAAGAGCCGCAGCGGCCGGAGAATCAATTAGGCTGAGCCGAATACGCGGTTGGTCACCCACTGCACCTTGAATGGTGATTCTTTGTGGCTGACCACCGTTTAGCATACCCCACAAGTCGACCGAACTTGCAGCGGGGAAAACATCCGTTTCCCATCGGATTGCATCATCGACGTGCTCGATCGCCTCTGCGCCGTAACGCAACTGCCGCATGCGATCGTTACTCCAGTCGGCTGGTTTTTGGGAGACTCGATTTCTAAACCCGTAGGTTTGTCGAAAATTCAAATCTTCACAATAAGCTACGCCTAACGAATCCACTGACTTGAACACAAAAGTTCGATCGGCGCGAACACCATCGATCGGCTTTACTTTCTCCTGATCAGAATTCCGAATGGTG
>JADHOA010000235.1 GCA_016779185.1 Rubripirellula sp. | reverse complement strand
TAATGTTGACGACCCAAGTCACTTCGTAGCCGCTGTACCTGAGGTATCGCTTGATTGTGTCAAAAATGACTGGCCCCACCATGTGGCCGATGTGTGATTCGGCATAAACCGTTGGTCCACACAAATAGATGCCGACTTTGGGTGGTTCGATTGGCTGAAAGATTTCTTTTGATTTGCTGAGAGTGTTGTAGACACGAATTTCAGGCATCGGATCGTTCAAAATGAATCAAGTAATTAGGATTCGGAATGTCAAATTGCGTCGAGATTTTGAGCAGATACGCACCGCTTATTAGGGTGGTCAGAGGCGATTGCGGGCGGAAGCAAAATAAATTGCTATTGAAAGCACCCTGCCCTGCTCCGGTGTCTCGTCATGTTTTCCAGCCGAAACTTCTGGCACACCCTGAGATTATAGGAGGACTTGGTCGTTTTGGAGAGGTCGATTTGAAATGGAAACCATTCCGGAAAAGAGGTGGTTTCGCATTTCGCAATCGAGCCTAAACACGGTGCTTCGATGGGTCATCGTCGTGCACGGTCAATAGGCTGCGGTAAGCAGGACAACGACTCTTGCGGATACCGCTTCTCCGCGCCCAACAGCATCCACTTTTTCACCCGTTTTAGCTTTGATTCCAATTTGATGGAACTCGATTCCTAAGTATCGCGCAAGCGTGTTTCTCATTTCGTCAATAAAAGGAGCCATTTTGGGTTTTTCAGCAAGAATCACACAATCCAGATTAACAATAGACATCTTTGCTGTTTTTAACCGTTCACGGGCTTCGATTAAGAAATCCGCACTATCACGGTCTCGATTATCCACCTCGGTGTCGGGGAAAAGGCGTCCAATATCGGGTTCTCCTAAGGCGCCAAGTATTGCGTCGGTGATCGCATGCATGAGAACATCGGCATCACTATGCCCAACGGAGTGGAGGCCGCAATCAATCCAAAGCCCACCAATTTTTAGTTTGCCATTTGGCTCGAGTCGGTGTGTGTCAAATCCGAGTCCAATGCGTAGGGATGGAAGGTTGCAATTTCCGGTCATTTACGTTTCCTATCGAATGATCGATAAAAACAAAGTTGATACATGAAAAATTATATTCGAACGATCACATTCGATTGCTGTCTAACTCTCTTTCGGCTTCTCTTTACAATACTCCTGTAAGACAATCATTTGAACTGTTGGTATTCATGTCCATTATTGAAGTTAAGCAATTAACAAAATCTTATCGGGTTTATAAGAAACGCGAGGGGTTGCGCGAGAGTGTGAAGGGGATCTTCCGTCGGCAGTATGAAGAGGTTCATGCGGTTGCGGGAGTGGATCTTTCTGTTCAGGAAGGTGAATTTGTCGCCTTTCTTGGACCGAACGGTGCTGGGAAAACCACAACTCTCAAGTTGCTCAGTGGTGTGATCAACCCGAGCAGTGGATCTGCAACGGTGATGGGGTTTACGCCTTGGCAGCGCAAAAATGAATACCGACGTCGTTTCGCATTGGTAATGGGGCAAAAAAACCAACTGTGGTGGGATTTGCCTGCCCGAGATTCTTATCGTTTGCATCAGCAAATCTATGCTGTGCCCGAATCGGATTTCAAGCAAACACTTGATGAGTTGACTCAGCTTCTTGATGTAGGTCGTCTTCTCAGCCAACCGGTACGAGAACTGTCACTCGGTGAGCGAATGAAGATGGAATTGATTGCTGCATTATTACATCGACCGGATGTGTTGTTCCTTGATGAACCAACCATTGGTTTAGATGTAATCGCGCAGCATAATATTCAACAGTTTTTAAAGTACTATCAAGAAAAACGCAGAATGACGGTGTTGCTAACTAGCCACTACATGAAAGATGTTGCCGCTTTATGTAAGCGAGTTGTGATTATTGCTCGAGGCATGATTCAATACGATGGTTCACTTTCAGGAGTGATTGACCAATTTTCGGGTCATAAACTTTTGACATTCGAATTCGCGGATACTCGCCAGCCAGACTTAAGTGTTTTTGGCGAAATTGTTGAAGAGACTTGGCCAAAGATTCAGGTGAGAGTTAGTCGTTCGCAGGTTCCGAGGGTTTTGGCTGAAGTGCTCCGGGATCATCCGATTGAAGATGTTTCTGTTGAGGATGTTCCTCTAGAAGAGGTGATTGCAACAATGTTTCGCGATTCGGTGATTAAGGATAACTCGTTGGCAACGGCTACCCCTTCATAGAAAAAGATCCCAATTCGCTCATTCTTGTAGAGATGAAAAGAATCGATCTGCTTCACTCGATCTTGCTAATACCCTCGTTTGTGTCATCCGTGGTTGGTTAGTTTAAAAACAGCTAGATGATCATTTGCTTTGCCAAAGGTTTATATGTCATTAATCGCAATCGAAAAGGTTTCCATTGGTTTTCGAGGTCCACTTCTTCTCGATGATGTATCTGCGGTAATTGAACCCAAACAGAAGATTGGTCTTTTGGGGAGAAATGGAGCTGGTAAGACAACCCTTATGCGACTTCTCTCCGGGGAATTACAGCCTGATCAAGGCGCAATCACTGTCAGCCCAAATAGAAAGATTGCACGACTTGTTCAGGATGTTCCACAACATATTAGCGGATCAATTCGAAATGTCGTCTTGCAATCACAAAAGCTTGATACAGCTGTTGACACTTGGAGCGAAGGAGATTGGCAGGTTGAACATGCCGTAGACCGAACTCTTTCTAAGATGGAGTTGAATCCAGATCTCGATTTTTCGATTCTTTCCAGTGGAATGAAAAGGAGGGTTCTCCTTGCCGCGGCGTTATCGGGTGAACCAGACGTTTTGTTGCTCGATGAGCCAACAAACCATCTTGATATCCCATCTATTTTGTGGCTTGAGAATTTTCTGAAAAGCTGGCCGGGGACCATTTTGTTTGTCACCCATGACCGATCTTTTCTTCAGCAATTGGCAACGCGAATTTGGGAAATTGATCGCGGAAGACTTTTTGATTGGTCCTGCGATTACCCGACGTTCCTTAGTCGGAAAGAACAAGCACTGGCAGCTGAAGAAAAACAGAATGCCTTATTTGACAAAAAACTTGCTCAAGAGGAAGCGTGGATACGGCAAGGAATTAAAGCACGGAGGACTCGCAATGAGGGGCGAGTGAAATCGCTAAAGGTGATGCGAGTTCAGCGTCAAGAGCGACGGAGCAAGGTTGGAAACGCAAAGCTGCAAATTCAAGAAGCCGAGCGTACCGGAGCATTGGTCGCCGATCTGAAAAACGTGTCCTTCGCCTACCCAGAACAAAGTATCGTCGATGGTTTTTCAACTTCGATTATGCGAGGTGATAAAGTTGGGTTGATCGGACCCAATGGCGTTGGGAAAACAACTTTGCTGAAGTTGATACTGGGTGAGATTGAGCCAGATAGTGGTCAGGTAAAATTAGGGACGAATATACAGGTCGCCTATTTTGATCAGCTAAGAGATACGTTGGATTCTGAGAAAACGGTGCAGGAGAATGTTGGAGAAGGAAGCGACAAAGTAACGGTTGGCGGTGCCACAAAACACATTCTCGGTTATTTGCAGGATTTTCTTTTTTCACCTGAGCGAGCAAGAACACCGGTTAAGTTTTTGTCAGGTGGCGAGCGTAACCGTGCGTTGCTTGCGAAGTTAATGACCAAGCCCGCTAACGTTATCGTGTTAGACGAACCTACAAACGACCTCGATGGTGAGACGCTAGAGTTGCTTGAGGAGCAGTTGGTCTCATTCGACGGAACGTTGCTCATCGTTAGTCATGATCGAACCTTTCTCAATCATGTAGTGACGAGTACCCTCGTTTTCGAGGAAGGGAACGTTAGCGAATATGTCGGTGGGTACGATGACTGGGCCGCCGCGGCAGAAAGGCGGAAGAAAAGCAATGATGTATCTGTTGGTGCGATTGCTGTAAAAGAGAAGCCAACTCAGGCAAATAAGTCTCGCCGTCTTCCAGAAGCTGATAGTCGGTTGTCATATATGGAAAAAAGGGAGCTAGAAGAGTTGCCTTCGCGTATCGAAAAATTGGAAAGTGAAATTCAGGCGATGCACGATAGAATGGGGGAAGCTGATTATTATCAAAGTGGGAGCGATCATTTGGTGAAAGATGCGGCCGCACTCAAGAAGATGGAGGCAGATCTTCGTGATATGTACATAAAGTGGGAAGATCTCGAGCTACGTAGCTGATGAACTAATTATTTCAGGCGACCGAGATTATGCTTTCTACCGCAGTATAATTGTTGAATTTCTTGATTGCGTTCTGAAAGAGATTTTCCCTTCACTTCGATTGAACGTCGGTAAGTGGATGTCTACGCTTTGAAAATAGGTGGTCGGTGCGACGAATTATTTCGCTAACTAAGTAAGAATACCGACTAGAGCAATACACCGCGGTGATAAGGGATTTGGATTCTTTCTTCTAGGTTTCTTGCCGTGGTTGTAATGCGATCAGCTCTTGCTTTTTGATAGACTTTGTTTCTGCCCCAGTTTGGGTTCGTTCAGGTTTTTTATCGATTGGTCGTCGGCTAGCATCCTGATTATGCTTGTTTCATTGATTGATTACCGCTTTTGGATCAACCTTGACGGTTAGTGTACCCTGCCCCGCTCGAATTCTTGTTTGTGTCGAGAAATGCTGTGTTGCATATAAGCTTCCTTAACTTGCGTGTTGTCATCGTCTTGTTTCGAGCCAAATTTTTTTCAGCCAAGCTTTGCAACTCATTGAGAAATGTCATTGCCTTGCTGATTGGCTTCGGCGGCGGTTATTTGATTCAGTTTTCAAATGTTTCAGCACAAGAACTTATCGATTTTAATACTCAGATACGGCCCATTTTGTCGTCTAATTGTTTTGCCTGTCATGGGCCTGACGAAAGTGAAAGAGCGGCTGATCTGAGGCTCGATCATGCTGAAGGTGCGATACGCGATTTAGGTGGATATTCCGCAATCGTTCCTGGCAATGCAGAAGCCAGTGAACTAATGAAGCGAGTCGTGTCGGAGGATGAAGATTTACATATGCCACCACTTGGTAAAGGCGCTTCGCTAACCGAATCGCAAGTGCTTTTGCTGAGATCGTGGATTGAACAGGGTGCAAATTATTCAGTTCATTGGGCGTATGTTCCGCCGGCTGCACCTCGAATTCCTTCGGTGACTCATCCCGAGTGGGTAAAAAATAAGATTGATTATTTTATTTTGCGATCGATTGAGGATGCGAAACTTGAGCCGAGTCCATTGGCTGACCGTCTGACACTTGCGCGACGGCTATCGATTGATCTAACGGGATTGCCCCCGACATGGGACGAGGCCGTTAGCTTTCGAGATGACAGTAGTCCCGAAGCATACGAGAAATTTGTCGATTTTTTACTCGATAAACCCTCATTCGGTGAGCGTTGGGCGCGGGTTTGGTTAGATCTGTCGAGGTATGCAGATTCAGCTGGGTATGCTGATGATCCAGAAAGAACGATATGGGCTTTCCGCGACTATGTCATCCGATCACTCAATGCAAATAAGTCGTTTGATCAATTTACGATTGAGCAAATCGCCGGAGACTTGTTGCCGAATCCGACGACGGACCAGCTGATCGCAACAGCATTTCACCGCAACACTTTGACCAACAATGAAGGTGGAACCAATGACGAAGAATTTCGAAACGTTGCGGTGGTTGATCGTGTGAATACGACGATGGCGGTGTGGATGGGGACGACGATGGCGTGTGCTCAATGTCACACTCATAAATATGATCCGATTACTCAGAAAGAATACTTTGAACTTTTTGCGTTTTTTAATAATTCTCGAGATGCAGACAGACGTGATGAGCAACCATTGCATGAAGTCTGGAATGAGGAGCAATTGCAACAAAAAAAACAGTTGGAGAATGAGCGTGCACAGGTTTTGTCTCAACTTGGGACGATGACGCCCGAAATCGAAATCGCTCTGCAGGATTGGGTAGCAGAGCTACGCAATGAACCTCACTGGGATCTATTGAATCCTGATGGTGTCAATTCGCAAAATCGCGACTCTCATGTTGGTGATGACGGTTGGATTCATTTCGCGAACTCTGAAATTGAAAACGATTCAATTTCCTTGAGCTTTCCCATTGATCCGATGAAAATCAGCGGACTCAAGCTTGAAGTGTCGGCAAAGCAGGAGCGTAATTTTGTGCTGAGCGATCTCCAGGCTCGCTGGGAGCCAAACGTGAATCAGTCTGTGGAAGCTCAATTTGTTCGCGTTGAGCTTCCGGGTAAACAGAAGATGATCCATCTTGCGGAAATCGAACTGTATCGAGGGAATGTGAATGTGGCCCTCGAGGGGACGGCATCACAGAGCTCAACGGATTTCGGAGGAAATGTCTCTTTCGTCAATGATGGCAACACTGACGGAGCGTTCAACAATCGGTCGGTCTCGCACACAGCGGTAAGTGAAGATCCTTGGGTGGAAATTGATTTGGGGAAATCCACAGAGGTCGATCGACTTGTGCTGTGGAATCGAACAGACGGTGACTCGTCAATTCAGAATCGTTTGTCCGGCTATCGTGTGTCTCTCTTAAGTAGTGATCGTGAGTTAGTTTGGAGTCAATCACCAGAGAGCGTGCCAGCACCATCGAAGGAGTTTTCCATCGATGGAAGCGTTGCTTTGGACTTTGTGGCGGCATTTGCGAATCATGAGCAAGACGGTTTTCCAGCCTCTTCGTTATTAAAAGCGGAGCCTTCTCCTGATACTGGTTGGGCAGTGGGGCCATTTTTAGGAACCACACATGAGGTAACGCTCATTCTGAAAAAGCCTCGTTTATTCGGCCAGGGTAAACTCGTCCTGCAACTGAATCATGATTCAAAGCATAAAAAGCATCTCATCAATCATTTTAGAATATCTGAGTCGTCCGCCTCGAATTTATCGGACTGGGCCGTTTTACCAGAGAACGTTCGTGCGAGCCTTCTTCGTA
>JADHOA010000234.1 GCA_016779185.1 Rubripirellula sp. | reverse complement strand
TTCGCTCCGATGTTCCCGTAATATCTTTTACGCCGCAGCTCTTATCGGTTTCCAGTCGCTAGTTTCCAGTCGCTGGTTTCCAGTCGCTAGTTTCCAGTCGTGTGGTCCTTGTCATCCGTTTACCTTAACCAGCAATCGTTGGAGTCATCGACAAAAATTGCTCTCCACCGATTCCCTATTCTGTTCGCGCAGCGGCTTTGGTTTTGGCAGCGAAGTCCCGAGCTACGTCGTCTTTTACACTCGCAACGTTGCTCTGGTGTCGAATCCTAGCGAACCTCAGCGATAGGGGCAAAGCGGGATTGGCTTCACCCAGCAAAGCTGAGCTAAAAACAGCGTTTTTTATTTGTGAGGGCATTCAATCCCGAGGGAAACTCATCTGCTCGGCTCATTCTCCACACTGCTCGCAGGCGGCAGGGTATCATCTTTACCCCAGCTCAAGTCATTTGGTTCGGTGGTCTCTGCATGATGACAACAAAGTTGGACACATTTTGTTTTTTCTTTTCTCCCCTGGTGGTTTTAAATGATTCGAATTTATGCCCTGCTGTTTTTCAGTACCTTCGCGCCGTCGATTTGCCGTGCGGAGTTAAAGCTTTCCCCCATTTTTGGCGACTCAATGGTGGTTCAGCGAGATCAACCCATTCACATTTGGGGGTGGACGCAGCCAGGTAGCGAGATTGAGGCAACGCTCGCTGGGAACCGAGGGAGTGCAAAAGCGACAGAATCGGGACGCTTTGATCTGCTTCTTGATCCCCTGCCCGCTGGTGGCCCGCATGAATTGACGATTTCGGCTGATGAAACCAAAACGTTTCAGGATGTTTTAATTGGCGAGGTGTGGCTTTGCTCGGGGCAATCCAATATGGCTTGGCCGGTTTCAAACGCAAACGATCCTGATCTCGAATCGTTGACCGCAAAGTTCCCAAACATTCGCCTCATTTCTGTGCCTCAGGTTGCTTCGCAAACCCCTCTGAATGATTTTGACGGACAGTGGCAGCCCTGCACTCCCGAAACGGTCAAGTCATTTTCTGCGGTGGGGTACTTTTTTGGTCGTCAGTTACATCAATCACTCGATGTACCCGTTGGTTTGATTGATAACGCGTGGGGAGGTTCGGCGGCCGAAGCGTGGGTGTCACGCGAAGACCTCGAAGCCGCAGGTCGTTATGACGAACTTCTAAAAAAATGGGACGAGATCGTGGCGACCTATGATCACGCTGCGGAAATGGAAAAGTATCAGCAACGAGTCGCGAAGTGGCAGGCTGACCAGAAGGGGGCGCGTCCGCGAGCACCTCGAAATCAAGTAGAGAGTAACCATCGACCTGCGAATCTTTTTAATGGTGTTCTGCATCCTGTCCTTGGCTACACCCTTCGAGGCGCGATTTGGTATCAGGGTGAATCGAATGCATCTCGTGCCTATCAGTATCGACATCTCTTTCCTTTGATGATTCAAACGTGGAGAGATCGCTGGGGTCAGGGGGACTTTCCGTTCTATTGGGTTCAGCTCGCCGATTTCCGAGCGGAGACCGATGTCCCTGGGGACAGCGATTGGGCCGAGTTGCGTGAAGCTCAGACGATGACGATGACGACATTGCCAAACACTGGTGAAGCAGTCATCGTTGACCTTGGTGAGTCGGCGGATATTCACCCACGCAACAAGCAGGATGTTGCCAAGCGACTAGCTCGATGGGCTTTGGCGAAGCAGTATGGGTTTGAGATCGCCTATCAGAGTCCACTTTATCGATCCGTGACGTTTTCCCAAGGCAAAGCGACGGTTGAGTTTCAGCATGTCGGCCGAGGGCTCGACACCTTTGATGTGAAAGAGCCGGTTGGATTTACCATTGCGGGCGAAGACAAAAAGTTTGTGCCAGCTCAAGCCAAAATTATCGGTAAAGATCGCATTGAGGTTTGGAGTAGTGAGGTAGCGGAGCCAGTAGCGGTTCGCTTCGGTTGGGCGGATAACCCTGTTCGGAATGTGCAGAGCTTGGATGGCTTACCTGTGACTCCATTTCGAACCGATCAGTGGACGGGAGTAACTGAGGGAGTGACGCATTAAATCCTGCAAACTGGTGGGTGAAAAGAAAAACGGCGTCGAGAAACCCGACGCCGTTTTATTTTTTTTCCTGTCATATTGCCCAAACGATCAAAGTGTTTCCTGCTCGGGTGCACAATGCGAGTGGGTGACTTCAAACCCCATGTCCTTAATCATTTCGTAATCAGCCTGTGGTGCTTGCCCCTCCGTTGTCAGGTAGTCACCCACGAACATGCTATTGGCAACATAGAGTCCAAGTGGCTGAAGGGATCGTAAATGAATTTCACGACCACCTGAGATCCGAAGCTCGCGATCTGGATTGACGAAACGAAACATCGCTAAAGCCCGCAGGCAATCATTAGCGCTCAGGTCGCTGGCATTTTCAAGCGGTGTGCCTTCGATGGAGTTAAGGAAGTTAAGGGGAATCGATTGCACTCCGAGATCTTTTAGGTCGAAGGCCATCGAAACAATATCATCTAGCTGTTCACCCATCCCGATGATGCCACCCGAGCACATTTCCATTCCCGCATCGCGAACGTTGCGGAGCGTTTGAACGCGATCGGCGTAAGTGTGCGTGGTGCAGATCTCTTTGTAGTAACTTTCGCCGGTATTCAGGTTGTGGTTGACCCGATCCACTCCGCAAGCCTTGAGGCGATCGGCTTGTGACTGATCCAGCAGACCCAAGCAGGCACAGATATCCAGACCATACTTTTCTTTGATTTCAGGAACAATCTGCTCCACCGCAGCCATCTCTCGTTCATTCGGTCCGCGTGCAGAGATCACCAAGCAGTAAGTTTTAGCGCCGCGTTCGGCAGCAAGTTTGGCTCCCTCCATTAGCTTGTCACGCTTAAGGATGTTGTACTTTGGTACGGGAGCGGTCGAGATTTTCGACTGGCTGCAGTAATGACAATCTTCGGGGCAAAGTCCGCTTTTTGCGTTCATCAAGAAGTAGAGCTGAACGGTTTTGCCAAAGTGCTTTTGCCGAATGCGAAATCCAGCCGTGAGGATGGCTAGCACATCTTCGTCGGGAGCCTCAAGGATCGATTTCGCATCCTCCCTCGAGATCGAATTTCCCGCAAGGACTTGATCGGCGAGGGTTTGGTAGCGGTCAGCGGCGGTGCGAGTTGGCGCTTCCGTTTCAAGGTTTAGACTCATCGTCGATCTAATTTCCAGAGGTGTATCAAGGTTGGTTCACGCGGACGCTAGGTCATCAACGTCCCGCTTTGGTTTACAGCGTTGGATGGCCTATTAACAGCCACTATTCAGCCATCTTCTCTCGCGTCATTTGACCATCTTATATCAGGTGCAATCATCGTGTCAGCATGGGACCCAAAACAGAGCGTTGGATGAGAGAAACCGCCTAGGTTCAGGTGTCAGAAGATTGGTTTTCGTCCGTCTTTGAGTTGGCTGATACATTTCGGTAGATGCGAGAAGCGTCCACGTAGTGTAGACCCGTTGACATCAATCGTTCCACGTCCTGATCCGACAATTCTCGGATAACCTTTGCGGGAACTCCCACCGCAAGATGCTTAGGTGGAATCACGCAACGCTCTGGAACGAGAGCACCCGCACCAACGACCGAACCCGCACCAATCACGGCTCCGTTTAGCACGACCGCTCGGATGCCGATCAAGGCACCCTCTTCAACGGTGGCTCCATGGACAACGGCGGCGTGACCTACTGTCGCTAATTCTCCGATTTTACACGGGAATCCTGGGTCCGCGTGAAGCACCGAAAGGTCCTGGATGTTGGCTCCTTCCCCGATCACAATTTCCTCGCAATCCCCTCTCACCACGGCGCCAAACCAAACACTTGAATCTCTTCCCATCTTGACGTTGCCAACCACCGTTGCGGTGTCGGCGATAAAAGCTGAATCATGGATCAGTTCGGGGTGATGATTGGGATCTATATTTCGGTTGACCATCGTGTTCTCGTTTGAGAATAAAACGCAGCTTGAAAAGGGGGAATGGATTCTCGGAGGAATGGATTCACGGTGTTGATGATGATTCCTGATCGATCCGCTTAAGTTCTATACGATCGGGCTGCAACTGAGCATCCGTTTAATCATGCTAAATCAATCAAGCGGTATTTTGGTTCCTCGAGATTCACTATTTCGCTGGCTGATAAGAATCATCTCTCGGAGGTGTGTTGGTATGGTTGTAAAGGAACGTTGGGTTTTGCTAGGCGGCGAAGTGATCAGCAGGATGTTCCCCGTCTGAAATCAGGCGAGTAGGCTCTTGGGAAGGGTGTCTCGCCCATGTCGTATCGGCCAGCGCGGATGATATTAAGCTCCGCCACGTCAGTCTCAGTTTCTCGGAGCGTCTTTCCTGCCAGGATTGAACGAGCAATTCGTTGATGCCAAAAAGCATGAGTAAGTATCCAAACAACTCCGCTGCTTCTTCGATCACGGATTTTTGATCTCCAAAAGAAGGGTTGGATGCGATGGTTGGCCAAAAGCTGGTTCGATCGAGTGTTTGGCAGAGCGTTGCAATCATCAGCATCGAAAAGAAAATCAGCGTGCCAGAAGAACGCGATAAAAAACCAAGTGATTCATAGTACAACGTGTCGCGATGTTTCCAGGATTGGTAGGCCGAGGCAAGAAGAAGCGGAAGGCAGACAAACCACTTGTAAGAATCCTCAAAGAACCACTCCGCAAACCAGTCATCCGCTTCTCTTGCAGCCGCGCAAAACATTAGCGACGCAAGAACAAAGAGAACAGTGCGATGATGTACGGTAAAGAACGCCGAAATGCTGGCGAGGATCGCCGACATCAGAAGGATGACGATCTGTGAGATTTCGATCGGGCCATTCTCGGATGCCAACGTCGCCAGCGACTCGCGTGATACGATCAGGAGTGTCGCGTGCATGGCCAAAGCCGTTAATGCGGCATAGACGCTCATTCGCAGCGGTAGTCCGTTAGCGAGGTAGCGTCGGAAGTTAGTGCCGTAAATTTGATCTGAATCGGGATTAATCGCATTGCCCCTGTGTTTTTCGATTTGGACGCAATTTCGTTGGGTTGATGGCTGGGGGGTGGCGAGTCGAGCCGGGCTCGGTTTGGTTTCTGGTTCCGCGGTAGGTCCTAGGCTGCCTGTTGTTGATCGCCGCCACAAAGGCTTTGGTAGAAGCGGTTTCGTTGGATTAACTCTCGATGCGGTCCGCTATCTGCCACTTTGCCTGCCTCAATGACGATCACGCGATCGGCCATTGAAAGGCTCGATGCCCGGTGGGTGATCATGATTCCGGTACGATTAACGAGGAATTTGCTGAGGGCAGCGTGGATAAGTTGTTCGCTTTCCAAGTCGATTTGACTCGTGGCTTCGTCAAGAACTAGGATGTCTGGATCCCGCAAGAATGCTCGTGCCAACGCAATTCTCTGCATTTGGCCACCTGATAGACGCACACCGTTGGATCCGAGGACGGTTTGGTAGCCATCTGGGGTTTTGTGTTGAATGAAGTCATCTGCAAAAGCCAGTTTCGACGCTCGAATCACATCACGGGAGGATGCACCGGGAGTTCCATAGCGAATATTGTTCTCGATTGTGTCATCGAAAAGCACCGTTCGCTGTGTAACGAGCGCCATCCTTTGGCGAAGATCCCGGAGGTTCATGTCGTTGAGCGGAACACCGTTGAGGCTCACCGTTCCCGACTTCGGATCGTCAAAGCGGCAAAGAAGGCTGATAATGGTGCTTTTGCCGCTTCCG
Organism: Rubripirellula sp.; assembly: GCA_016779185.1. GTDB lineage: Bacteria > Planctomycetota > Planctomycetia > Pirellulales > Pirellulaceae > Rubripirellula. The sequence continues at coordinate 1,196 of JADHOA010000234.1, read as the reverse complement.
TTGGGGCCAACCACCGCAATCGTTTCACCTTGTTCGATTCGTAGATCGATACCGTCTAGCACCAAGGGACCTTGGGGGTATTGATACTGCACATTTTTAAAATCGATCGTGGCGACTTTTTTCTCGGTTGTTTTTGGATTTCTAGGCTCCGTGACGCGAATCGGTTGATCGATCACCTCAAAGATTCTCTCGGCAGCCGCCATGCCTTTTTGAAGTTCCGCCCAAACTTCTGATAGTTTTCTCGCAGGATCTGAAGCCCCGATCAGGAACCCAAAGAACATTAGGATTTCACCGACGCTAAGAGGTTTGGAGCTCATTTGTATTCCCAGTAGATGAGTCTCTCGATTCACCACCAGGTAACCGCCGGCCAGAATTGCAAGGCAAACGGTTACGATTCCAAACAGTTCGCTGCTGCTGCGAGCGAAGGTGTTGTAGAAAGCGACCTTCATTGATTTTTGATAGTAGATCTCGGTTCGATTTCGGAATTTTGCTCTCTCTTTCCCCTGAGTGCAAAAGGCCTTGACGACACGAATCCCTGCAAAAGCATCGTTCAGCATTCCATAGAGTTGGCTCATCTCCTCCATCGCGCGTCGGCTGGTGCGACGGATCGCTCGACTCAGTTTTGCCATGATCAAGCCCAAGACGGGAACGACAACCATAACCATCAAGAGCAAACGGGGGCAGATCAGAACCGCGCCGCCAATGCAAACAAACATCTTGAGCGGCTCGCGAATCAATCGGCCTAGTAGAACATTGATCCCTGACGCGATATGGGAAATATCGTTGGTAAGCCGCGAGGTGAGATTGGCCGACCCGTTGTCACCGAACCAATCCAAATCAAGTGTTAATGCTTTACGAAAAAAAATTGCCCGCAACTCAAGCGATGTACGCTCCGCAATGTTCTGTACGAGTAATAGATTGCTCATCAAGGCAAACAGTTTGATGGTCGTTCCCACAATGAGGAGGCCCACAATGAAAACCAATGTCTCGTAGGGGCTGCTCGGTGAGTATTTGTTGATCCATGGTTGAAAACGACGTAGATAGTCCACCGAGTGAGCGTAGACATCTCGTTTTGCCGCGATGGTCTCCATGCGAACGGCAAGCTCCCTACGTTCGGCGACCGTTGCAGAGGCCAGTTGCGATTGGAGCTGTTGGCTTTCGGCTTCTAGAGTCCGGACGGTTTCGTCTGATTCTTT
>JADHOA010000233.1 GCA_016779185.1 Rubripirellula sp. | reverse complement strand
CGGAATCGGCGGGCGTCGAAGCGGCCGTGAATTACAACCTCCGCTACTATCCGCTGTCGATTGAGAGTCGCGAACGGATTCGCAGGGGTGAACTCGGCACGCTTTTCCATGTCACCGGAAGCTACGCGCAGGACTGGCTGTTTTATCCAACCGACTATAACTGGCGAGTTGACGAGAAATTGGGCGGCGAACTACGTGCGATCGCCGATATCGGCACCCACTGGCTTGATCTGATTCAATCGATCTCAGGGCAAAAAATTCACTCGGTGTTTGCGGATCTTTCAACCGTCCACCCTCATCGGTACCGATCTACCGGTAACACCGAAACATTCACTGGTGATCTCGGTGCAACCGATGCCCGCCAAGAGGTACAGGTCAACACCGAGGATTTCGGCAGCGTTCTACTGCGATTCGACAATGGAGCAAAGGGAGTCATGTGGGTATCGCAGGTTGATGCGGGACGCAAAAACTGCCTGAATTACGAGATCGCTGGATCCAAGCATTCACTACATTGGAATAGTGAAACACCGAACGTCCTCAACATTGGTCACCGAAGTTCAGCCAATCAAGCAATGATTCGTGACCCATCATTGATGACACCTCGAGCTAGTGAGGCCGCCTCCTATCCAGGCGGTCACAACGAAGGATTTGGTGACTCGTTCAAACAACTGTTCAAATCTTTCTATTCAGCGATCGAGCGTCGAGCCAATATTGCAAAGAGTACCACAGCAAGCATTGCCAACGACACTTCCGATGATGGTAGTCTAGAGGCGTTCGACTACCCTTCTTTTGCTGATGGTCACCGAGAAATTTTGCTCTGTGAATCCATCCTCAAAAGTCATCAAACCGAAACATGGGTTGAAGTAAAGGAATCGCCATCATGATGTCTCTTGGTTTCGTCAGCGCTATTTTGCCTGAGCAGAATTTGGAAGAAGTTTTCCAGGTCGCTTCCTCGATTGGGTACCAATGCGTCGAAGTGATGTGTTGGCCGCCAGGCAAATCGACTCGCCGCTACGCCGGTATTACACACATTGACGCCACCAGCCTCAATGATGAATTGATTGAGCGGATTGGTATGCTGCAGTTCCAGTATGGAGTGCAGATCAGTGGCTTGGGTTACTACCCCAACGCTCTCTCGCCCGATGCTTCCGAATCAGAAGCGGCGGTGGCGCAAATCAAAGCCGTCATTACCGCCACTTCAAAGCTCGGCCTCACTCGGATGAACACCTTCATTGGTCGCGATTGGACCAAAAGCGTTGATGAGAATTGGCCGCGATTCCTTGAAACGTGGAAACCAATCATTCGCCACGCAGAAGAACATGATGTGAAAGTCGGAATCGAAAACTGCCCGATGCTGTTTACTGCCGACGAATGGCCCGGCGGTAAAAACCTAGCAACTAGCCCCAAAATATGGACCCGAATGTTCAACGACATACCGAGTGATCATTTTGGGCTGAACTACGATCCGTCACACATGATTTTTCAGCACATGGACTACCTTAGTCCCATGAGAGAATTTGCTGACAAAATTTTCCACGTCCATGCAAAAGACGTCCGAGTCGATCAACATCTGCTGGATCAAGTCGGAATCCTCGCACACCCCAATGCGTACCACACACCGAAACTGCCGGGGATGGGTGATGTGAATTGGGGTCGCTTCTTTTCCACCCTTACCGACTCGGGCTACCGTGGCCCGGTGTGTGTCGAAGTGGAGGATCGAGCTTACGAAAAGACGGCAGACGACCGCTTACTTTCGCTAATCCAAAGTCACGCGTTCCTTCGCAGTTACTTGCCAAAGCCAATCCAAAGTAGCTAGACCGAACTTCAGCCAGTGACAGAGGCTAAGCCAAACGCAAGTAATGATTCTCGCAACTGCTCGAACTGCTGTGGCTCAAGCGGAGTCATTGGCAGTCTCATTTCGCCTGTGTCGCGTCCGACCATTTGCATCGCAGCCTTGATCGGGATTGGATTCGTTGAAAGACCAAGCATACTGGAGCAAAGTCCAAATAGCCGATGATGAAGAGTTCGTGCGGTGACAAAGTCGTCGGCCAAAGCAGCATTGACTAGCTCAATCATTGGCCCTGGAACCAAGTTACCCACCACGGAAATCACACCTTCCGCTCCAACGCTCATCATCGGAAGGGTCAAGGAATCATCACCGCTTAGGATGGTTAGATCGGTTGTCCCCGCAATGGCCGAACACTGATCAAGCTTACCGGTCGCCTCCTTGACCATCGTGATCCCTTGAATTTCAGACAGTCGCTGAATCGTTCCTACTTCGATCTCTTTTCCGGTCCGTCCAGGGATGTTGTAGACACAGACGGGGATGTCAACATCTTCGGCGATTGCCTTGAAATGCTGGTAAAATCCTTCCTGCGTTGGCTTGTTGTAGTAAGGCGCGACTTGAAGCGTTGCATCGGCTCCTTCTGCAGCGGCTCGCTTGGTTAATCGAAGTGCTTCGGCAGTGCTATTGCTACCGGTACCCGCCATGACCTTCGCACGCCCCGCGACGCACTGGATCACCTCAGTAATCACGCGATCGTGTTCATCGTGTGAGAGTGTGGGTGATTCACCCGTCGTGCCAACGGGGACGATGCAGGTTGTGCCCGCCTGAACCTGAAACTCAACTTGCTCGCGGAGACACGCATAATCCACCTCGCCATCGCGAAACGGCGTGATGATGGCGACGGAAAGTCCTGCGAATTCGGAACCCTTGCGTTGGGTCATGACTAGCCTCGGGGAGCGTTCTAGATACCAAAACAGGGAGTTTAACAGCGTGAAGCGATCACCAAAAGGACCGTCGTTGAGCCAAAACGGCTGTAAAAACCGACGCTCCCAACGCCTCGCGGAAGACTCATCTACCTTGATTGCCGTGCTTTTTGCTAAATATGGACTGTCGTCGAGAGGGTCCGTCCCCTTGCGGCACGCCTGTCGTTCAGAAAATCAACGCTGAAAGACTCGATCTCGGCACGGCCAAGTATTGAAAACCGTGCAGCCAAGGCGACCAAATAGCAAAAATATCAAACGCGATTTTGTTGTCCTTAGCAGCCACGAGTCGGGGTAATTAGCCAAATAGCATTGCAATCGATGCTAGCGATAGATGCACTGAATGGCTGCAAATGGCACCGTTAGGGTTGACGCTCCCGAAGACCCGCTCCGCCGTCCACATTGATCAGCGCCATGCCAAGTCGCCTGACGCGATACGTCCTTTTTGAAATCCTCAAGATTTTTTCCGTATCGCTGATCGTTCTCACACTGCTCATCCTGCTCGTCGGAGTCGGCAGAGAACTGCTGCGCCAAGGACTGGGTCCCTCTGCAGTGGTTCAACTGCTACCCTTTATCCTGCCCATCTCACTGCAATTCGCATTTCCAGCGACCGCTTTGTTTTCGGTCTGCTGCGTTTATGGTCGGATGGCAGCCCACGGTGAAATCTCCACCGTTAAGGCATGCGGAATCTCCCCACTTCGACTACTTAAACCAGCACTCGTCTTCGCGGCCGTTCTCAGCCCAATCGCAGTCGTAGTCTCGGATCTCGCGGTCTCCTGGGGGCGTCCCGGCGTCAATCGCGTGGTTCTAATGTCGATCGAAGACATCGCCTACCGTGTACTTCGTAGTGAGCAGACCTATACGTCAGAACAGGGCTTCTCAATTCATGTACGAGAAGTCGACGGACGTAAGCTCATCCGACCCACCGTTACGGTGCACAATGGCGGATCCCAAGGCCCAATCAAACTCACGGCCAAAGAGGGTGAACTTAGCCTCGACCCTGAAAACGAAACCCTACTTTTAAGAGTGGTCGATAGCCAAGTTGAAGGCGGTCACCTCTTTCAGAGCATCGTGCCGGGTGAAACGGATTTCAGAATCCCACTCTCACGCAAGGCTTCGCCTCAGGACTTTAGTAAAAAGAGCCCGAGTGAGCTTCCCATGCGTTTGCTGAGTACCGAGCGAATCAAACAAGACAGTCGTAATCACGCGATTGTCGGCCAGCTTGCTGCCCATACCGGATTTTCGATCCTGACCTCGCGCAGTGAAAACATCATGGGTGTGGGTGATAACGACATGGAATCACATCTCTACAGCAGTCGAAAACGACTGATTCGATTACAGACCGAGCCATGGCGACGTTGGGCCTGGGGTTTCAGTTGCTTTTTCTTTGTCTTTGTTGGTGCACCGCTCGCCATGCTTGCCAAAACGAGCGACTATTGGTCGACGTTTGGTCTTTGTTTCCTGCCCACGCTGATCGTCTATTATCCGCTCTTTATTTTCGGACTCGAACAGGCAAAAGATGGCCTCGTTCCACCCTACGGTGTTTGGCTTGGAAACTTGATCCTCGCCATAATCGGATTCGTGTTATTCGCACGCGTTCGTCGGTACTAACGCACCCACTCGATGGCGAAAACTTCAGGCCTCCGATTCTTCGGCACTCCTCAGCTGAAGCAGCGCAGCGATCAATCGCTCTGCCTCGTACTGAAGCATGGGGATTTCGAAAGACAAACGGTCCTCGATACCATTCAAAGCCGAATGCTCAATCGATCCTGCCACCTCACGCAGCGGAGTAGCCAGAAAAAGATCCGCCGAACCTTTGAGTGTATGGGCGTATCGCATTACCGATGGCAGGTCATTCGACTTTGCTGAAGTGACAAGCTTATCGACTAGCATCCGGCACTCTGGAATAAATACTTCCGCGAGTTCACGTAGTGCTTTGATTCCGGCTGGGTAACGCTTACAGACCGCCTCGATGTGCATCGGCGGACGGTCTCGATCCAACCAGCTAGATGCCGCTTGACTTCCCTCAATCTCATGTACTCCACCTATCGATTGATCTCTCCTCTGCACCTCGCCTAATTGACCCATCAACCCTGGTGTTGATTGCGGCTTGCTGTGATCAACAGTGGATTCCTGAATTTGATTTTTCGGATCAGCAGATTGCGTGATTGCAGAATTCTCGTTCAACGAGACACGTTCATCGTGAATCGAGGCTGTTAGATTGATAGGATCGCTGAGCCTACGGTCCTCAAACTCAGTCCCGTGATCGACCATCTTGTTGACAGCGTGCACGAGGATCTGCTGTAAATCTTGGGGGTGAATTGGCTTGCAAAGATGTGCATCCATCCCCGCTGCTTGGCAAGCAATCCGATCTTCTTCGAATGCCGCGGCGGTTACAGCAATGATCGGAATCCGATTCCCCGTGCCGACCTCTTCTTTGCGAATAAGCTTTGCAGCCTGGATCCCATCAAGATTGGGCATGTGCATGTCCATCAAAATCACATCCAAGTTCCCCTCGCGCCAACAATCCACCGCTTCGATGCCATCGACCGCGAGAATCGGCTGATGCCCGGCTGCCTTGAGCATGCCTAACGCAACTTGCTGATTTGCAAACCCATCCTCTGCGACCAACACTTTCAAGGAACGGGATGGAGTGGCGTTAGCCGATCCACGTCGAAACGGATCCGATTGACGGACCGCCTGAAGCAGGATTTCGAGAAACTCTGATTGCACGATTGGCTTGGTAACACTTCGGCAAAAACCAGATTGTTGCAACGTCGTCCCGTCGTGCTGTTGATTGGAGGACGAGAGCAGAATCATCTTAGGAACACTGGATCCTAAACGCTCGACCACTTGCCTCCCGACGGCTACACCGTCCATCTCGGGCATCATGTAATCAATCAGCATCAATGAAAATGGAGTACCTTGGTTTGCCGCAAAATCAAGTGCCTCGAGGGCTTCATGCCCGCTGGCGACCGTCACCACCTCTGCACCCCACCGCGACAAGAGCTCTTGAAGAATCTGCCGATTCACGGGGTGATCATCTACCGCCAAAACCTTAAGCGATTTCAAATCCTTAAACCGCTCAGACGGATCCACCTCCATCGAATCCGCTGGCTGCATCCGAATGGTGAAATAAAACTCACTACCTTCACCCTCCACACTGTGCAACGCCAATTTTCCTCCCATCAGATCAATGAGCTGACCGGTGATGGCTAGACCAAGCCCCGTTCCACCGAATCGCCGAGTCGTAGAAGCGTCAGCTTGCGTGAACGCATCAAGTATGGCTTGTTGCTTATCCGCCGGGATACCCATACCGGTATCCGTTACACGAAAAATGACCTCGCAGTCATCAGTCGGTGCCGACGGAACCGATTCGACACTTTTGGTTCGATCCGTGTCGCAAGCTGACTCAGATTCCCGCGGATTGCTCTTTTCACCGGAATTCTTGACTGGCATCACCTGAACTGAAACGTGTCCGCACTCCGTAAACTTAACGGCGTTGCCAACTAGATTAATGACAATCTGCCTTAGTCTTGCTGGATCACCTAGTAAATGATCGGGTAAATCAGGAGATAGATAGCAGAGCAGCTCCAATTCCTTATCTGCAGCGCGGACAGCAAGTGAGCGAACGGACTTCTCTACCACATCTCGAATCGAGAATGGAATCTGCTCTAGCTCCAAACGCCTCGCTTCGATTTTCGAGAAGTCAAGAATATCATTCAGTAACACGAGCAACGACTCGGCTGAATCTTTGAGGATATCGAGATACTCACTCTGCTCGGGATGCAGTGAAGTCATGGAGAGCAGTTCTGACATTCCAATGATCGCGTTCATTGGCGTACGAATCTCATGACTCATGTTCGCGAGAAACTCGCTCTTGGCCTGATTCGCGTTATCTGCTGCAACGCGTGCGGACTTTAGCTCCTCTTCGTACTGGATAATGTCGGTCACATCTCTTGAGATTCCGAAGGTGCCGACAATCTGTCCTTGATGATCCCGAAGCGGCATTTTGGTTGATCGACACCAAGTATCAGATCGATCACGCCAAGTCTCTTTTTCTAATTGATCCAAAAGCGGCTGTCCCGATTCCATCACCTCGACTTCGTCAGCACGAGCATCGGTTGCATGTTCACCAGAAAAAATATCCGCGTCGGTTTTTCCT